>NZ_PNCU01000010.1:0-142524 GCF_005886915.1 Pseudoalteromonas sp. S3776
CGAAGTGGATGTGACGCCACCGACCTTAGAGATCATTCCTTCGTTCTTACTTGGCAACCTAGTTTCTCTTTCTGGAGATTCTGATTTACCAGAAGGGTCAGTGATCACCATTACCGAGTACCTTGTTGGCGGTGCTGTAGGCGCTACCTACACAGCAACAACGAATGCCGATGGCACATGGGGACTTGCCAACATAACAGTACCTCTGCTTAGTCTTGCGTATGTTACTGCAACTGCAAGTGATGCAGCCGGCAATGTTGTTACTGTCAACTCACTTGACTTTGATAATGAAGCACCAGCGCTTAGCGTTACTGTAGATGCATTATCGAATGATACAACGCCAGTGGTTTCTGGTACTACAGATATGGAGCAAGGAACCGAGATACAACTAACCGTTGTAGATAGTGAAGGTCAAAGCCAGCAGTTTACGGCCATTGTGCAGGCTAATGGAAGTTGGTCTGTTGAAGTACCAGCCGGGTTAGCGCAAGGGCAGTACACAGTTACCGCCGAGGTAAGAGACGATGTTGGTAATTTAACCTCTGAGCAAACACAAGGTGAAATAGACAGTATTGCACCCACGCTTAGTGTTAACCCTATTGACACAACTGCAGATACAACGCCAACCCTATCAGGCACCAGTGATGCCATTGGAGCTGATGTAATAGTCAGCATTGACGGTCAAACTTTTGTTGCGGTAGTTGGTGTTGATGGCAACTGGCAGGTAGAGGTACCAGTTGCACTTACCGACGGTAATTATACGGCGCAAATTAATGTTGCAGACGATGCTAATAATATTACTAACACAACAATTGACTTAACAATTGATACCCAGATACCGATAGTCACTTTGGACGACATAACGGTGTTTAACACAGATACGCCAGTTATTAGTGGCACATCAACTGAACCTACTGGCACAAATGTAGATATTGTTATTACTGATAGTAATGGTGATACACACACGTTAGCGGCTACGGTTGATGTAGATGGTAATTGGCAAACAACAGCGCCTAATTTACCGCAAGGAAGCTATAGTGTTACTGCTAGCATTACTGATGATGCTGGTAATAGTGGCTCTGCAACTGGAACAGGCCTTGTTGATACACAAGCACCTACTATTACCATTGATGCATTAGGTACAATTAATAACAGTACACCAACAATCACAGGTACCTCTAACGAGGGTGAGGGTACTTTAGTTACGGTAACAATTACTGATGGTGATAGCGTTGATACCTATACAACAACTGTGGGGAGTGGCGGACTATGGAGTGTTGATGTAACGACCCCATTAATTGATGGACAGGTGACAGTTACAGCAAGCATTACCGATACCGCAGGGAACAGTACGCAAGTAGATACAACTGCTACGCTTAACACTAATGCGCCTACTATCAATATAAACACCATTGTTGATACAAACGATCAAACTCCAACACTTTCGGGTACAAGTAGTGCGGCTGATGACACTGAAATTACAATAGTTATAACGGATTTTAATAATGTTTCACACACATTAACTGCAACTGTGCTAAGCGGTGTTTGGAGTGTAGATGCGACAGATATACTTCCAGAGGGAGAGTTTACTGTTACTGCAAGCGTTACCGAAAATGGCTTAACAAGCAATGCTACAAGTAGTGGTGTTATAGACTTAACTGCACCTGCACTAAGTATTAACACGCTAATTACAGCCAATGATACAACCCCTACGCTTTCGGGCACAACAACGGCACCACAAGGTGCAATAATTGTGATCTTAATTACTGATAGTTTAGGTGCTGAGCAAACAGTTAATGCCACAGTGGGAGCTAATGGCACTTGGTCAGTAGCTGTACCTACTGCACTTAGTGAAGGGGAATTCAGTGTAAATGCATCAACAACAGATACCGCAGGCAACCCTGTAAATACTAGCACTACCGGTGTGGTTGATATAACCGCGCCAGTGGTTAGCATTAACGATATTGTAGGCAGTACTGATTTAACACCTAGCGTGTCTGGCAGCGTAACAGGTGCAGCCTTAGGAGATGTGGTTGCTGTGGTATTTACAGACTTCCAAGGTAATGCGCATACTGTAAATACAACGGTGCAAGCCGGTGGGACTTGGTCAGTAGAGGCAAGTAATACTCTTTCACAGGGAGCATATTCAGTTGAGGTATTTATTACTGATAATGCCGGAAATACAGGTAGCAATACCACTAACGCAAATATAGATACAATTGCGCCAGAAATTAGTATTGATCAAAGTTCATTAATACTTACCCAAGACAGCACGCCATTAATTAGTGGCACATCAAACGAGCCAAATACAAACGTTATCGTTACGTTTACGGATTCAGTTGGTGCATCGCACCAAATTACCGTACAAACGGATGCAAATGGAGACTGGCAAGCCGCTGCCGATAACATTTTAGCTGACGGTGTCTACAGTGTTACGGCTACGATTACTGATAGTGCAGGAAATACCTCGGTAGATAGTAAAACGGGTGGCGAAGTAGATACAGTAGGGCCAGAGCTTACTATTGTGCCTTCGTTCTTGCTAGGGCAGCTTGTTTCTTTATCTGGTACATCTGATTTAGGTGAAGGCAAAACCGTTACGGTAACTCTAGAGCTTGCAGGTGATTTACTTGACTTAACATACGATGTTACCACCGATGCCAATGGTGATTGGGAATTACTAGGCCTGGCGGTTAATGTTATTGGTCTATCAGTTGTAGAAGCCTCTGCAACTGATGATGCAGGTAACACAACCACTATAACTACGGCTGATGTTGATGCGTCAACGCCATTACTTAATGCTGTGGTTGACTTTGTCACAGGGCAAGGGGATCTACCAATCATTAGCGGTACGACCGACCAAGCCCCAGGCACCGAAGTACTTGTTGAAGTCATTGATAGTGATAACGTTGTGCAAGAACTCATTGCGATTGTACAGACGGATAACTCATGGGCAGTACAAGTTCCTCAATCACTTGCTGAAGGCGTGTTTACTGTAACTGTAAATATATTAAGTGAAGTTGGGATCACAGCGACACAGCTAATTAGTAGTGTAGTAGATACCATCTCGCCAACACTTGATTTACAAGTAATTGGTACAACGTCAGATTCTACTCCAATCATTCAAGGAACCAGTGATTTAATTAATGGCATGGTAGAAATTCAGTTAGACGGCGGCTCAGTACTAACCACAACAGTGAATGCAGCTGGTCTATTTTCACTAGAAGTTGATGCGCTGGCTGAAGGGCAGCATGTTGCCAACGTGAGTATCACTGATGATGCTGGCAATGTAGTAACGCAAACGCTTGAGTTTGTTGTTGATACGTTAGTACCTGTGGTAGATATTTTACCGTTGAGCATCAGCAATACTGACATACTAACTATTTCGGGTACTTCAGAAGAAGCTCCGGGTACGGACATTGACGTAACAGTAATTGGTAGTAACGGCAACGCAACAGTATTTGATGCCCTTGTTGGGAGTGATGGCACGTGGTCGTTATTAACCACGAGCCTACCTGATGGTATATATAGTATATTTGCAAGTATTACTGATGCTGCGGGTAATGTAGGCCAATCTGCTACTGAGCAAGTGACGGTTGATACCATACCGCCATCGTTAGAAATAGACGCCTTTGGTGTACTTAACACGCTAACGCCAACTATTACTGGCACCAGTGACGAAGAGGCAGGTAGCTTAATTACGGTTAATATTACCGACTCTACAAACACACTTTATGAAGTTACTACAACAGTATTAGGCGATGGCACGTGGCTTATTGTTGCACCTGAACTTGCTGAGGGCGAATTAACCATAGAAGCCATTAGTATTGATGATGCAGGTAATATAGCAACGGTGACGCAAACGGGCGTTGTGAGCACCACTTTACCGAGTCTATTAATTAACCCAATAATAGATACAAGCGATACAACCCCTACTATTAGTGGTACTACCGATGTAATAAACGGTAATGTAGAAGTTGTTATTACAGATAGTAGTGGTAATGCAACAACCTATAACACTCAAGCTATTGCTGGTCTATGGACATTAATACCGACCACTCCATTAGCTGAAGGTGCGTTTACGGTTGATGCGACAGTCGAAAACTTAAACCTTACAAGCTCTACAAGCCTAAGTGGCATTGTGGATTTAACACCGCCATCAATCGATATTGACCAGCTACCAGTGACTAATAACTCACTACCAACCATTACAGGTACAAGTGATGCACCAGCAGGTACAACACTGAGCGTGGTTATTACTGATGCTAATAATGATTCACAAACACTTACTGCCCAAGTTGCAGGCAATGGCACATGGTCAGTAACAGCGACTACTCCATTAAGTGAAGGTAGCTTTAGTGCTACAGCATCCATAAGTGATACTGCGGGTAACTCCTCTAGCGATACTATGGTGTCAAGTACAGACTACACAGCGCCAACTGTCGTCATAGACCCAATATCGGTAGGACAAGATACTACGCCTACTGTTACAGGCTCAGTAACGGGAAGCTTCGCAGGCGCGTTAGTAGTCGTTATGTTTACTGATTCAGCGGGTGCCACTCACAATGTTCAAACAACAGTTGGTCCTGATGGAACTTGGAGCGTGACCTCTGAAGAAGTACTTCCTGAGGGTAACTACAGCGTAGATGTAAGCATTGCTGATAGCGCAGGTAATACAGGTACGCAATCCACAAGTAGCGCAATTGACTCAGGTATTACAATTGACTCAGGGCTCGCTCTAACCGCGGATCAAAGTCCACTTGTTACAGGAACTGCTGGTGCTGGAGAAACGATATTAGTCACCTTTAGCGGCCCCATTGAGGTCACTAAGCAAGTAACCGCTGATGCATCCGGGGCATGGAGTGCTTCACCAGATACAGATTTAGTTGATGGCGCATACACTGTAACAGCGGTAGCAACGGATACATCTGGCAATACAACTTCAAGCGGTAGCGTATCTGGGTTGGTTATAGATACAACCCCAATAGGTTTTGAGGTTACTGATTTTAGGTCAGCATTGGGTCTTTTATTACCATCAGTTGAAGGGACAACAGAGCCAGATACTGAAGTATACATTATAGGCTCTTCGTTATTGGGTGTTGACTTACTCGGTCTAGATTTAGATGTATTAGAACTTTCAGGGAGCTTTACTTCAGATAGCAATGGAGAATGGGGAGGGTTATTAAGCTTAGCTAATCTGAACATTGGTGGAGGAGAGCAGTTTTACTTTGTTACTGTTGATGAGGTAGGAAACTACTTAATCAAAAATACTGCTAATGAGATAGAACAGTCTGGTAATATATACACGTCACAATCTGGCTCAGGTGCTGGCGATACTATGCCTTCGTCATTTAGCGAAGAGTCGGCATTGGGAGATACGCAGAACGATGGCGTGTTAAACACACAAACGATAAACCTTGAAAATATAGGAAGTATGACAAGTTCATCTGAGCAAGTTGTACAAGTAAGCGAAACAGAGCCACTTAATTTAAACGATGTAATTATTGACTCTGAAACAGAGCAATTGCTTGCATTAAATAACTTACTTGACGAAGAAGGTTCTGCAATTGCTTATAGCCCTGCACAAAGTGGAGGACGTGTTGATGAGGCAGCGCCAGCCGTTGATGTTCAAAACCAATCAGAGGAAATGATTAAACACTTAATTGAAAATGGTAACAATCAAACGGATATATAATACCAACCCGCAATAATACTTAATCATTTTGTGGGGCTAAACGTGTCGTTATCAGCGTTAAAAATTCTCATTTAGAACAACTAAATAGCGAATTTTTTGCCTAGCTAACAACACGTTTTTCCAGCCTCAAAGTAGATCACTTAATTAAGCGGATTGGTATAAATGGAGTAACCACTTCAGTTAAATAACTGAAGTGGGGCACTAATACTCATTTTATTAAAAGGTGGTTTGTTTTACGTGAGAAACTTATAATGCTGTTAGCGTTTTATTTAGCACGTTATAAAGGCTAAATATTTAAGACAACTGGTATTGTTCGGGTTAAATAGTAAACCTAAAAAAGCCCTTATTGAGACTTCAATAAGGGCTTTTTTAATAAATTTGGATAAATAAAAGCAGTTAAGCTTTTAGATTACGTACCAGCTTACTGTCGGTATTAACTACGCTACCGCCTTGATCGTAGGTCATACTAGTTGGGGCGCCTATTAAAATATCTTTAAGCTGTTTTACACTTAAGTGCGCTTGGCGGGCAGCGTGCGAGTTTACTTTATTTTGTTTTTGGCACTGCGCTAACTGCGCCTTAACTTGCGCTACTCGCTCAGTTACTTCAGGGGCATTTTCATCATTTGCAGCAAAAAGTTTATTCAACTCTTTATCAAGCTGCGTAAGCTTAGTTAAAAAAGACATTTTTTGTTGGGCAAGTTCTTTTAAACCTTCACCTCTACGAGAGGCAATAATACTAAGCTCTTCGTTTAACAGCGCATGTAACGAATCCAAGCAATTCACTTGTTCATTTAATTTAACGCTAATTAAACTATTGTGATCAGCCATATACGTTAAACTCAAAATCCGCTAAGTTTTTGGTCAGCTTTTCAGCATCGATTTGGTATTTACCTTCGGTAATCGCTTTTTTAAGCTCAGCAACTTTTTCACTGTCAAAGCCAGAAGACTGCTGCGCTTTATCTTGCAGTGTTTTTAACTGCTGTGCTTGTGGTGTTAGACTCACTGAGTCACTCGCAGCTTTCGGCGAAGGGGTGGGTGCTGTTTGTGTACTTGCAGCATTATCTTTTTTAATATCAACTTGTTGCTGTTTAGCGTTTGTAAGCGCATTAGCTTGTTGATTACTGCCATTAACTTGATTAACCATAATAATAAACCTGTATATTACCCAACTTATGCCAAGTTATCGGCATATACATAGGATACTTTAGTATAAATCGAAATTAAATATTAACTTGCACAGACTCTACACCATCTACGCGTGCATTCAAAATTTTACCGGACTTTTTATTCTTAATCTGAACTTGTTCACCTAAAGTGCCATCTTCAAGTGCTATACCTGTTGTTTTTATCCTAAGTCCTTTAATACTCGCATAAATATTTACGGCATCGCCCTTACAAACCATGCAAATTTGATTAAGTAAAACGGGCATACCGCTGCGTATATTTCGTTTACTGCGGCTACCAATAAGCATTAAAGGGTCGTCTAAATATTGAACTCTAACAAATTGTGAAGGCTTCATTTGTACACTTAAATGAGACTCAGTAATAACCTCCCCACGGGCCAGGTTTGCCGTGGCAACCACAACGGGTGCCATTTTTACTATTCTTACATGAACATACTGAGTCCAGCTTTGCGCATCGTTACACTTTATTTGTACAGTCACCTGACGTGTAAATGGCGGCTCATTTGGCACAACCAACTCTGGGTCATTTTCGCACACTCTATCAGGAATACGTCTATCAAGCGCAAGCGCGGTGATCTCCACATTTTTCTCAAGAGGTACGGTAACTTGTTCAGCAATATGAGAAATTGCAATTTGTTGTAATAAATCTTTACTAAACACTTTTGCATGCAAAGGTGTTGCTAAGCAGAGGCTAGCAAGAAAATAAAAAACACTGTATCTTCTGACTTTTTTTAACAAACTCATAATGTTTCGACTATGCTTATGGTTTCAAACAGGGTATAAATATTTTGCGTCAAACTTTAGACGCTCCCGCGATGTTATGTAGCTTTATAAACAGAAAGCAATTATCGTTCCGCATTACTTGTTTTCTTTAGGAGATTTGAATGGCAGGCATTTTAGACTCAGTAAACCAGCGCACCCAGTTGGTTGGGCAGAACCGCCTAGAATTACTATTATTTAAGCTCAGAGGGCGTCAGCGTTTTGGGATCAATGTATTTAAAGTAAGAGAAGTACTGCAATGTCCCCCTTTAACGAGTATGCCAAAATCAAATGCATACATTCGGGGAGTTGCGCATATTCGTGGTCAAACTATTTCAGTTATCGACTTATCTATGGCCGTAGGCGGCCGCCCGATTGAAAATGTAAAAGACAGCTTCATTATAATTGCAGAATACAATCGTTCTGTGCAGGGCTTTTTAGTCGGCGGCGTTGAGCGAATTGTTAACATGAACTGGGAAAAAATAATGCCACCCCCGTCGGGTGCAGGGCGTTATTCTTATCTAACGGCTGTTACCGAAATTGAAAACGAATTAGTCGAAATTCTCGATGTAGAAAAAATCTTAAACGAAATTTGCCCGGTAAATACAGAGGTTAGTGCAGATCTGGCGGCCGATAGTGCTATACAAAAAGACTTAGGCGAGCGTATTGTATTTATTGCCGACGATTCAGCCGTGGCTCGTAACCAAGTAAAAAGAGCACTCGAGCCGCTTGGCGTGCAAACCGAGCTTGCAAAAAATGGTAAAGAGGCTTTAGTTAGGCTTAAAGAAATCGCCGAGCTTGATTGTAAAAATGATATTACTGAGCGTGTAGGTTTACTTATCTCTGATGTTGAAATGCCTGAAATGGACGGCTATACATTAACAGCAGAAATTAAAGCTGACCCTAAATTAGCTCCCCTACATGTTATTTTACACACTTCTTTGAGTGGTGTATTTAATCAGGCGATGATCGAAAAAGTCGGCGCGGATGACTTTATAGCAAAATTTAACCCAGATGAATTGGCAACAGCAGTTAAAAAATGGGTTCATTGTGATTAAGCAACAATAGGTGTTAATAATTTGAATAATAAAGATTTGCAGCAAAGTGACTACGATCAGTTCCGCTCTTTTTTAGAGCAGCAATGTGGTATTGTGCTAGGCGAAAACAAGCAATATTTAGTAAAAAGTCGGCTTGCTCCGCTTATGGCTCGTTTTAATGTTGAATCTTTATCACAGTTAGTGAGTAAAACGCTTGCCCCCCATGAGCGGCAACTTAGAGCCGCAGTGGTTGACGCCATGACCACAAATGAAACATTGTGGTTTAGGGATCAATACCCATTTGAGCTGTTAAAAAATAAACTCTTTCCTGAGTTCAAAGACACTCGCCGGCCAGTAAAAATTTGGTCAGCGGCCAGCTCTTCAGGTCAAGAGCCATATTCTATTGCCATGTCGGTTGCTGAGTTTCAAGCGCAGCAGCCGGGTGTGCTGCGTATGGGCGCACAAATTATTGGTACTGATATTTCCAATACAATGCTCGATATGTGTAAAAACGCTGAATATGATGCGCTGGCATTAGCGCGAGGGCTCTCAGCAGAACGCCGTAAAAAGTACTTTATGGATAGCGGCAATGGAATGGCAAAAGTTGTCGATTCAGTCAGAAAGCAGGTGAGCTTTAGACATTTAAACTTGCTCGACTCTTATGCCTTAATGGGCAAGTTCGATATTATTTTTTGCCGCAACGTACTTATTTATTTTTCACCAGAGGTTAAAGCAAAAATTATTAGCCAGTTTGCCCAAGCACTAAACCCAAAAGGGTACTTGTTTTTAGGTGCATCAGAGTCAATGACTGGCTTAAGTAACGAGTTCGACATGGTTCGTTGTAACCCCGGAATCATCTACCAAAAAAAATAACGCCTCTTCCTTCCCATTAAAAAACGACGCTTTGTGCGTCGTTTTTTTCTTTAATAACAAACTCATATAAAAAAGTAACCTTATTCAAAACTACTGGCTTATTAATTGCTTTAACTTAGTTAAGTCAATTTTTTGGAGAATGTTATGGCTATCAGTTTTGATAAAGCATTAGGTGTCCATCCGCATGCGATGTTGATCCGCTCACAGCGGGCAGAAGTGCTTGCCACAAATATAGCGAATGCTGATACGCCTGGCTATAAAGCAAAAGATATTGACTTTGCCTCTGCATTAAAAGCGGCAAGGTCAACTCAGCAAAGCGGCAATAGCATGGTCACAACCAATGAAAAACACATTGCTGGCGGCACTCGCAGCGTAGGTGGTTCTGAGTTATTTCGCACTCCAAATCAAGGAGATACAGGCGATGGTAACTCAGTTGATATACAGGTGGAACGAAACTTGTATACACAGAATGCGATGGAGTATCAGGCAAGCCTGCAATTTTTAAGTAGTAAATTTAAGGGCCTGAATAAAGCGCTCGGTAGTCAAGGGTAATAATTATGAGTTTATATAATGTTTTTGATATTTCAGGCAGTGGTATGAGTGCGCAAAATGTGCGCCTAAATACTACCGCGAGTAATATTTCGAATGCTAATACAATAAGTTCATCCCAAGACAAAACATACCGAGCTCGCCAACCTGTATTTGCTGCCGAGCTGACTAAAGCGTCTGCCTCAGCCAGCAACCCTCAGGGCTCCGCTGTTGGTGTTAAAGTGTTGGGAATTGTTGAGAGTAACAAACCACTACAAATTGAATATAACCCTAATCACCCAAGTGCGGATGAAAATGGCTATATCTATAAACCCAACGTTAATGTTGTTGAGGAGATGGCAAATATGATCTCTGCCTCTCGCTCATATCAAACAAACGTGCAAGTTGCCGATGCAGCTAAGCAAATGTTAAGCAAAACGCTGTTACTTGGGCAGCGATAACCGAGGGTAGGTTATGAGTAACGATATTAGTACTAGTTCATCTTTTATGGACTCGATTACTTGGCAAGAGACTCAAGTAGCGACTTCCACTGAAGAGAGCGATGCGTTAACACAGGAAGATTTTTTCTCGTTGCTAACTCAGCAGCTATCGTATCAGGATCCGAGTAATCCGGCTGATAACGATCAGATGATTGCGCAAATGACTAATTTTACCATGGCGCAAGGTATCACAGATTTAAACACAAATTTTGAGTCGCTTGCCTCTTCAATGACTTCAAACTCTGCTCTACAAGCATCAACCCTGGTTGGTAAACAGGCGCTTTTAGAATCTAATACGCTTGAACTTGGTGAAAGTGGCGAGGCAAAAGGGTCGGCAGTTGCTGAAGAAGCCGTTGATAGTTTAAAAATTAAAGTCACAGATGCCTCTGGGCAACTGGTTAGAACTATCGATATGGGTTCGCAAGCAGCGGGTGCTGTGCGCTTTAGTTGGGATGGGAATAATGAATCTGGCGAACGCCTACCAGAGGGCGAATACACGATTACTGCAGAGGGCAGTACCAACGGCGAGTTTTCAAGCTTACCGGTAGCCACATTCAAAAATATTGAAAGCGTTAATATCAACGGCTCTAGTGGCATTATTATTAACACCAAAGAGGGTGCGGTTAGGTTGACAGATGTCGCAGAGATCGCATAACCATTTAAAAGTATTTCGCCTGCTAGCAGGCTATTAGATTAAAAGTTAGAGGTGAATTATGAGCTTTAATATCGCACTTACAGGCCTAGCTGCCGCTCAAAAAGACTTAGACGTAACAGCAAATAATATTGCTAACGTAAATACCACTGGTTTTAAAGAATCGCGGGCTGAATTTGCTGATGTATATGCTGCATCTGTGTTTAGCGCAGGTAAAACCAAAAATGGTGATGGTGTGCAAACAACTATGGTTGCACAGCAATTTCATCAAGGCTCACTGCAATTTACTAACAACTCGTTAGACTTAGCGATTACCGGCGAAGGTTACTTTGCAATGACCGATGATATTTCGTCGCAAGATTTAACCTATACTCGTGCAGGTGCATTTAAGCTAAATCAAGACAATTTTATGGTTGACGCCAAAGGTAATTACTTACAAGCTTTTCCGGTTGATGCATCAAGTGGGGACACCACATCGGTAAGTCTAAGTACAACTAACCCAATTCAAATTCCTGATTCATCTGGTTCGCCTCGTGCTACGGAA
This sequence comes from Pseudoalteromonas sp. S3776, assembly GCF_005886915.1. Taxonomy (NCBI): domain Bacteria; kingdom Pseudomonadati; phylum Pseudomonadota; class Gammaproteobacteria; order Alteromonadales; family Pseudoalteromonadaceae; genus Pseudoalteromonas; species Pseudoalteromonas sp. S3776. The sequence continues at coordinate 11,767 of NZ_PNCU01000010.1, forward strand.
AACGTATTTTTGTCATTTAATTTAGATGCAACAGCAGATGCTACCGGCCTTGCTTTTGACCCTACATCAAATGGTACGTATAACTCGTCAACGTCTACAACCGTTTACGACTCATTAGGTGAGCCGCATATTCTTCAGTACTTTTTTGTTAAAGAAGAAGACGCTGCTGCAGGTGGTACTGATAACAGCTGGGAGGTATACGCCACCTTAGATGGGAAAGTTGTAGATGGTACATCAGGTGCAGAGCAAACAACTACACCTTATACACCGATAGCTACACTTGGCTTCGACTCTAGTGGTTTACCTGCGACAACCAACGGTATAGCAAATACTAACGCCACAACATTTGACGAAATTAATTTACCGGCAGGTGCAGGCACTGGTTTATCGTCAATGCTTGATAACGGCGCGACATTTCCAAGCACGGGTATTGAGTTAAATTGGCGCGATGAAAATAACACAGCAGGACGTATTCCCACTCAGTACTCAAGTGGTTTTGAAGTAAAAGCCCTTGACCAAGATGGCTCTACAGTCGGTCGTTTAGCGGGTATTGATATTGGTACAGACGGTAAAATTGTGGCCTCGTACAGTAATGGTGATTCAACCTACTTAGGGCAAGTGGCTATGGTACGCTTTCCAAACTCACAAGGTTTATCGCAAGTAGGCGATACCAGCTGGAAGCAAAGTATTGACTCTGGCGAGCCGGTAGCCGGTGAAGCAGGTTCGGGTACTTTTGGTAGTATTAATTCATCTGCACTTGAGCAATCAAATACCAACTTAACAAACGAATTAGTTGATTTGATTACCGCTCAACGTAACTACCAAGCAAACTCTCGAGCGCTTGAAGTTAACTCAACAATTCAGCAAAGTATTTTGCAGATTCGATAAGTTAACCTTATTTTTGGTTAAGATTTTAAGGCTGCATTTTTGCAGCCTTTTTTATACCTAATACCACAAAAATAGCCTAGCTGAACCGTTCAATACCTTTCTTATATTGTGTCAAATTTAATCTGGCATCTATTTTGCATTTATCAACTCAGAGATTTTTTATGTGAGTCGATGTTATGGACAAAATGGTCTACATTGCGGCCTCTGGCGCTAAGCAAAGCCTACAAGGGCTTGCACTTAAAGCCAATAATTTGGCAAACGCAAATACCACAGGTTTTAAAGCTGACTTCGCGCAAGCGCGTTCTATGCAAGCATTCGGCGAGGGCTTGCCGACCCGAGTGTTTTCTATGCAAGAGCGACCTGGTTCTAACATGACCTCTGGCGGCATAATAGAAACAGGGCGAGATTTAGACATTGCCATGAGCGATAACGCCTGGCTCGCTGTTCAAGATGAGTCAGGGAATGAAGCCTACACTAAAGTCGGTACGCTGAACATTACTGCACAAGGCATGTTAGTAACGAGCCATGGTCGTCAAGTTATTGGCGAAGGTGGCCCCGTAATTCTACCTGTCCCTATTGAAAAAATAAGCTTTAGTGCAGATGGCGCCATTCAGGTTCGCCCGCAAGGCGCACCAGCCAATTTTTTAGAAGAAGTAGACACGCTACGTGTTGTTGAAGGAAACAGCAGGCAGCTTGAAAAAGGTAACGATGGTTTATTTAGACCAGTACCTGGGCAAACCGTTGATACCTCTGAAAATGTAAAAGTATTAAGTGGTGCACTGGAAATGTCTAACGTTAATCCAGTTCACGAAATGGTCGATATGATCAACCACCAACGTCAATTTGAGTTACAAGTAAAACTAATGAAAACAGCTGAAGAGATTGACGAACGTCAAGATCAGTTGATGCGCATAGTTTAACTTTAAAATGAGGGCATACTTATGAATCCTGCATTGTGGATAAGTAAAACAGGGCTAGACGCTCAACAAACTGATATTTCAGTTATTTCAAATAATTTGGCGAATGCCAGTACCGTAGGTTACAAAAAGAGCCGCGCTATTTTTGAAGATTTACTGTATCAAAACATCAACCAACCTGGCGGGCGATCATCACAAGATACTGAGTTACCATCAGGTCTAATGCTTGGTGCCGGTGCAAAAGTGGTTGCTAACCAAAAAGAGTTTACGCAAGGCAATATGCTTACCACTGAAAACTCACTTGATTGGATGATCTCAGGCGAAGGCTTTTTTGAAGTGTTGCAACCAGATGGCAATATTGCCTATTCGCGTAATGGACAATTTACTACCGATGAAGACGGCCGCATTGTTACTTCAGGCGCTGGCTTTGTTGTTCAGCCCGAAATGAATGTTCCCGATGATGCGCAATCAATTACGGTTTCTCAAGATGGTGAAGTATCTGTACGTGTTGCAGGGCAAGCCGATAATGTGGTGATTGGTCAGCTAACAATTAGCGACTTTATTAATCCATCTGGTCTTGAGCCAATTGGTCAAAACCTTTACACCGAAACGGCTGTTAGTGGTGCGCCTGTGCAAGGTAATCCAGGTGTAGAAGGGTTGGGTACAATTATTCAGGGTTCGCTTGAAACATCAAACGTTAATGTAACAGAAGAATTGGTAAACCTTATCGAAACACAACGTGTTTACGAAATGAATTCAAAAGTAATCTCAGCCGTTGACGAAATGATGAGCTACATCAATCAACAGTTATAATCGTGCACAAGGGGATAGTTATGCGTAAAGTTATTTTATTTGCCGCAGGCACCTTATTTTTAAGTGGCTGTGTTTCTACGCAAAATAGTGAAGTGGTTCAAGACGACCCATACTACGCACCCATGTACCCAGAGCCTGTAGCAGAGCCTGTTGTTGCAACAGGTTCGCTATTTAATACCAACACATTTAATGACCTGTATTCAGATAAAAAAGCGCTTAGAACAGGCGATATAATTACCGTTAAGCTTGAAGAGTCAACACAAGCTACAAAAGCCGCAAAAACTGAAACTGACAAAGAAACCGACGCCAGTTTGGACCCCATTATTGGATTAGGTGGCTTACCTGTCAATATAGGTGGCGACAGTATTCAGTTTGGTATTGGTAGTGATTCATCATTTACCGGTGACTCTAAATCAAATCAGTCAAACAGTTTAGTGGGTGATATTTCTGTAAATGTTATGCGTGTTTTACCCAATGGTAACTTAGTTATCCGTGGCGAAAAATGGCTAACACTTAACACTGGCGAAGAGTTTATTAGGCTCGAAGGGCTAGTTCGCCCGCAAGATGTAAGCGCCGATAACACGGTTGAGTCGAATAGAATTGCGAATGCCCGCATCCAGTATTCAGGAAAAGGGCAAACACAAGAGGCGCAAAGCCCAGGGTGGTTAACACGTTTCTTCAGTAGCTCGTTGTTTCCATTTTAAAGGATAGTAGTATGAAAAACATTAAAGCGTTTATTTTGATCATACTGCTAGGCTGGCAATTTTCTGCCAGCGCGGAACGAATAAAAGATGTTTCTATGGTTGAAGGGGTCCGTGCCAACCAATTGGTAGGCTATGGTTTAGTGGTGGGGCTACCTGGCACAGGGGAGCAAAACTCTTACACGCAACAAAGTTTTAGGGGCATGTTAAACAGTTTTGGTATTACCTTACCTTCAACGCAAAGCCCTAAAATTAAAAACGTAGCAGCAGTGGCAGTTCATGCTGAGCTGCCGCCGTTCAGAAAGCCAGGGCAAACAATTGATATTACGGTTTCCTCTATTGGCAGTGCAGGGAGTTTACGTGGCGGCACATTACTACAAACTTTCTTGAAAGGGGTTGATGGTAACGTATACGCCATAGCACAAGGCAGCTTAATAGTAGGGGGGTTAGGTGCACAAGGGCTTGATGGTAGCAAAGTAGTAATTAATACCCCAACCGTCGGCCGCGTACCAAACGGAGCTACTGTTGAGCGCGAAGTTAAAAGTCCTTTTATGCAAGGCGACTACATTACGTTTAACTTAAATCGTCCAGACTTTACTACTGCAAAACGTCTAGAAAAAACAATCAATGATTTAGTTGGTCCTAATAGTGCACAGGCGATTGATGCAGCCTCAGTACGCGTTATTGCCCCGCGTGATGCATCGCAAAGGGTGTCTTATTTATCAACGCTTGAAAACCTAGAGTTTAAGCCTGCTGACACCTCTGCAAAAATCATTGTTAACTCACGCACAGGCACAATTGTCATTGGCAAAAATGTGAAGTTACAGCCTGCGGCAATAACCCACGGCGGCCTAACAGTTACGATTGCTGAACAGCAAAATGTAACGCAGCCTAATCCTTTAGCAGAAGGCGAAACCGTCGTTACACAGCAAAGTATTATTGACGTTAACCAAGATGATTCTCGTGCGTTTGTATTTAACCCAGGCGTCAGCTTAGATGACTTAGTACGTGCTATAAATGAAGTAGGTGCAGCACCTGGCGATTTAATGGCTATTTTAGAAGCCCTTAAAGAAGCGGGTGCAATTAACGGACAGCTTGTTGTTATTTAAATTATTAAAAGCTCGGTGTTACAACAATGTAGCCGAGCTTTTTTAATAAAACCTGCCTTTAAAATGCCTTTGGCTTAATTTTTGCATTTATCGAAGTATTATTCATTTTTGTGTCAAAAAGCTGATGGAAACAAATCACCTCGATAAGCAAAACTTTTTTGATTTAAGTAATCTTAATACTTTACGTCAAGACGCCTTAAACAGCGGTGATGCATCTACTGATGCCTCTAAAGCGGCGCTTAAAAAAGCAGCGGCACAATTTGAAGCTATTTTTACGCAGATGCTTCTAAAAGGCATGCGTAAAGCTAACGAAGCATTTGAAGATGAAGGCAGCCCATTTAATTCTAGCGGCGTAAAGTTTTTTGAAGAAATGCACGATCAGCAGCTCTCTTCTGAGCTTTCATCAAATGGGTCTTTAGGCTTGGCTGATTTAATTGTGCAGCAGCTCTCTCCAGAGGCTGAAAACTTTATGCCTGGCTCAGTGTTGAGAACAACCAACGACTTTATCAGTGATAAACGCGCAGGCTCTGAACTACCCCACGAAAAACTGAATAGTGTTGAGCAAGTAAATAAAGACGACTTAGCCCTCAGCAGCGAAGCAACAGACACTAAAACCCCAACACAGCCTGTACAGCAACCGTCATTTAATAATGCTGGAGAGTTTGTGAGTGCAGTGTGGGAGCATGCCAAAACAGCGGCCGAAAAAATTGGTTTAAACCCTGCAGTAATGGTGGCCCAAGCGGCACTTGAGACTGGTTGGGGTAAGCATATTATTAATAAAAGCGACGGGAATAGCTCAAATAACCTGTTCAATATTAAATCAGATAAAAGCTGGGAAGGCGATAAAGCAAGTAAAGTAACGCTTGAATTTGAGCAAGGTACCCCAGTTAAAAAGCAAGCAAGTTTTAGAGCTTATGATTCTATAAAAGAAAGCGTGAACGACTTTGTCGATTTTTTAACGCAAAACCCACGCTACGAAGAAGCATTACAAAAAACAGCACAGCCAAACGAATTTTTAGATTCACTACAAAAAGCAGGCTATGCAACGGATCCTAATTACGCGAGTAAAATAAAAAAAGTGCTAAATAGCAGTGAGCTTAAAAATATTGCAACAAGCGCGTTTACCCAAGGAGTGAAGTAATATGTCGTTTAGTTTATTAAATATTGCCAGTTCAGGGGTGCGTTCAAGCTCTGAACTGTTGCAAACGACCAGTAAAAACATCACCAATGTAAATACCGAAGGCTACGTACGTGAGCGCACTGAATTTACCACTATGGTAGATAACCAAGTAGGGCGCGGCGAAACATATCGGTTATTGAACGAATTTGCCCAGTCGCAGTTAAACCGCGATACGTCAAATAAATCGTTTTTTGATCAATTCGTAACAGAAGCCAACCGTGTTGATACTATTTTTTCGGAAGAGTCTAACAACTTATCAACGGGCATAAATTCATTATTTAATAACGTGCAAGAGGCGTTAAATCAACCGTCTTCATCAGTTGCTCGTTCACTCGTAATGACCGATGCGCAAAGTTTAGTTGATCAAATGGACAGGCTCTCAGGCATTGTGCTTGAGCAACAAGGTATAGTGAATGAGCAGCTTGAGATTTTTTCTGAAGAAGCCAACTCACTCATCCAAAATATAAATACGTTAAACCAAGAAATTGCAGTCGTAAATGGTACTAATAACGCATCAGACGCGAGTTCTATTTATAACCAGCGCGACTTAGCTATTCGTGAATTATCAGAGCTCGTAGATATAGAAACACTCGATGGCCCTAATGGCGAAAAACTCGTATTTATGGGCAGCGGTGAGTCTTTAGTTATGGAAAACGGTACATTTAACTTATTTTCTTTGTCGGGCGACCCCGATCCTAATTTTAAAGAATTGACGCTTGATGTTAATGGCGGCAAAGCCGTGCCGCTAGAGATAGATGCAAGCAAATTAAAAGGCAAAATTGGCGGCTTACTCGCATTTAGAGACGACATACTTGTGCCTGCACAAAACCAGATTGGCCAAATGGGATTGGCAATTGCAGATGCGTTCAACGAGCAAAATAAATTGGGTATGGATGCTAACGGCGAGCTAGGCGGTGATATATTTACCATACCTACTGTGGGTGCTTATGCATACCAAGCTAATACCGGCGGCGCCAGTTTAACTGCCACGCTTGAGGCCGGTAAAGGCAGTGAACTGCCTGCCAGCGACTTTATTGTTACTTATACCGCTAATGCAAATGAAGTGAGCATTCAGCCCGTTGATAATAAAGGGGAGCCGATAGGCAGCGCCTCTTTAGCGACGATACCGCCATCTGGAGTTATTGACTCAGACGACATTACAAGTGGGGAGTCGTTTGGTTTACAAATTAATGTAACGGGTACAGGTAATACTGGCGATCAGTTTCAAATTAAACTTAACTCTGAGGCGGCGACCAGTATTTCCCTTGCGACAAGCCGCGGTGAAGACTTAGCTCTGGCATCGCCTATTCGTACAGCTAACAGCATAGATAATGTAGGCACTGCTACTATTTCAGCTGGAGAAGTAACAAGCGTTACATCGGGTGGCTTTACCACCGCCCCTAGTTTAGCCAATGGTGATATCACTCTTGTTAAAACGGGCGCTGCAAATGAATACCAAATTACAGATGCAAATGGCACCACAACCTTTACTATAACGCCACCGGCAGAGGGTATACTGGCTCAGGCTGGTGCACCTTATAGCAACTATGGCTTTGACTTTGACATTGAAGGCACGCCAGCCACCGGAGACACTTTCACCCTTGAATTTAACGAAGGCGGCTTTGATGATAATCGTAATGGTTTAAAACTCGCTGATTTACAGAATGGCGAATTAGTGCGTAAAAATGTAGTGACAACAGCCACTGCCGACAATCACGACACATTTAACCAAGCCTATTCGGGGTTAGTGAGTGATATTGGTGTAGTCACTGGTCAAGCCATTACCAGTGCTAGTGCATTTGATGCATTAGCCCAGCAATCTGAAGCCTGGTATGAATCACTCTCGGGTGTAAACCTTGATGAAGAAGCAGCCAATTTACTACGTTTCCAACAATCATATTCGGCATCAGCTCAAGTACTAGCTGCGGCCCAAGAAGTTTTTGACACCTTATTAAGTGCGGCGAGGTAATTATGCGTTTATCAAATAACTTAATGTATCAAAACAACATTAATAAAATACTCGATAACCAACAAAGTGTTGCTAATGCACAAGAGCAAGTAACAACAGGTAAAAAATACTTAACTACCTCAGAAGCACCTGCCGCTATCTCGCAAGGAATGCTGTATTCAAATAAAATACAAACAAATGAGCAATATACTAAAAATATTGACCAATTAACTGGCCGTCTTGAGACTGAAGAAACCATCTTACAAAGTATAAATACCAATATCCAACAAGCGCAAGAGCTAGCGATTCAAGCAGGTAATGGTGTATATACTCAAGATGATTTAGAGTCAATCGCGGCTGAGCTGAGTGAAATACAAAAAACACTCGTCAATTTAATGAATACCCGCTCAGAAGACGGTAAGTTTATATTTTCAGGCTACCAAGACAGCACTCAACCCTATCAGTTTGACTCTACAACAGGTGAGTACACTTATAATGGGGATCAAGGCCAGCATGTTATAACCATTGCTGAAGGGGTGAGTATTAAATCAAGCGATAACGGCTTTGATACATTTGAAAAAAGCGATGCAAGGTTAGATGTTACAGATAATCAAGCTGCTATCCCGGTAACTACCCCTGCAAATAATATTACAGCGGGCACGGTTTATGTAGATGGTCAAACAGAGTTCGACCGTTTCCATCAAGATAATTACAATGCTGACCCAACCGCTGCGGCAACAGCGAACACGTATAATGTTATAATAACGCCAGGCGCTACCGCTAATGACCCCGATACTTATGAAATTTTGCGTGACGGTGTGTCGCTAAGCCCTGCACAAGTTGGCGAGGTAACGGATGAGCCAATCGATTTTGCTGGAATGAAAATCGAATTTGAAGGCGCAGCACCAGGCCAGCTTGATTTTACCCTCGAAAAGCCGCACAAAGAAAATGTGCTTAATACATTACAATCACTCATTACAGGGCTAAATGATGGCACACTGGATAACAATGATTTTCAGCAAGTGCTAGCTGATGGTGTAGTACAGCTTCAAAATGCAAGTGAGCAAGTCGTGTATACGCAAGCGAGCTTAGGCGGGCGTATGAATGCGGTTGAAAGTGTAAGCGACTCAAACCTTGCGCAAGATATTCAAAACAAAAGCAACCTTTCTGATCTAGTAGAAGTAGATATGGCAGAAGCTATTAGTGACCTCACTAAACAAGAAACCGCACTGCAAGCCTCGCAAGCCACATTTGGCCGTTTAACTAACCTTTCATTATTTGATTACTTGTAAATAAATTATAAGCAGAAATACCTTGCCGCTTTAGTTAGCATAAAGCGGCAAAAACCTCCCTCATTAGCGTGGCAATAATTTGTCACTTTAATACCTAAACATTTAACGCTTCGTTAACTCTCCAACACTTTTAAAAAAGTTACTTAAAAACAACCGCTTAAATGTTTTTTAAAGTTGGCACAGTAAATGCTTTTCTAATGATAAGAAATTATCGAATAGTGGTTCCTGTTAAAACGTGTTGAACCACACTCTGTTTAAACCTAGGAGATGGTCAAATGGCATTAACAGTAAATACTAATGTGTCGTCATTGAACGCACAACGTAACTTAACAAAATCTGGCGAAGGCCTAGCAACTTCAATGGAGCGTTTATCATCAGGTATGCGTATTAATAGCGCAAAAGATGATGCGGCGGGCTTACAAATTTCAAACCGCTTAACCTCTCAAATAAATGGTTTGTCAGTGGCTCAACGTAATGCCAATGATGGTATTTCAATGGCGCAAACCGCTGAAGGTGCGATGAGTGAGTCGACCAACATACTTCAGCGAATGCGTGAACTTGCGCTGCAAGCGGCTAATGGTTCAAACTCAGCAGAAGATAGAGAAGCACTGCAAAAAGAAGTATCAGCACTTCAGGTTGAGCTAACCCGTATTGCAGAAACCACCTCATTCGGTGGTCAACAGTTACTAGACGGTAGTTACGGTAGTAAAACTTTCCAAGTAGGCGCTAATGCTAACGAAACCATTAATGTATCACTTTCAAGCGTTGCAGCTGAAAAAATTGGGTCAAACCAATTAAATTTACAAGGTGTTGCAAATACAGGCTTTGGTACTGCCGTAGCGGCTGGCGCTACTGCACCTGCAAACTCAGTAGCTGCGGGTACATATACGATTTCAGGACGTGATGACTCAATAATTAATATTGAAGCAGGTACCACAGCAAAAGATGCTGCAGCTAAAATTAACCAAATGACAGGAACTACCGGCGTTACTGCGCAAGCGCGTACTGAGGCTGTTCTTGATATTGGTGGTGCAGCTACCGTTGCTGATGAAATAGTAAGCTTTGAGCTAAATGGCGAAAAAGTATCGTTTGTGGCCACTGCTAATGTAGACAGTGATGAGCAAGCAATGGCTGAAGCGATAAATGCGCGTACAGATGAGCATGGTGTTACAGCTGTAATTGAAAATGGCGTGCTAACTATCTCTAACAACCAAGGTGAAGACGTCGTAATCGAAGATTTTGAAACGACTGACGCTACAGGTACAGCGGTTGCTGCTACTTTAGATGTTACCGCGGCTTCATATAATGGTAACCCAGATACCGCAGTAACACTTACCAGTGGTACTGGTACAGACTCAACACGAGTAATGGGAAGTATTCAGCTTAATTCTGCAGAGGTGTTTACTGCTACTGCAGATGATACTTCTTTAGCTGCGACTATTAATGAGACCACCAGTAAGCTTGAAAATGCAGCTGATATTGATGTGACTACTCAAAAAGGCTCCCAAGATGCGCTTTCAATCATTGATAATGCAATAGCCAATATTGATGAGCAGCGTGCGGGATTAGGTGCTGTGCAAAACCGCTTTAGCTTTACAATTAACAACCTTGCAAACATTGAAGAAAATGTAACCGCATCGCGTAGCCGTATTCAAGACACCGATTTTGCTACGGAAACAGCAGAGATGACTAAAAACCAAATACTACAGCAGGCAGGTACATCAATCCTTTCGCAGGCAAACCAAGTACCACAGGCTGCGATTAGCTTGTTAGGTGGTTAGTAATAAACGCTATTAATAAAACTTATAAAAAAGCACATCTTGATAGGTGTGCTTTTTTTGTTTTTTGTCCAAAAATAGCACGCTGTACGTGAATAAAAAACTTTTTTAGGGGGAAGTGAATTTATTATTTCCTTTAAAATTAGTTGTTTATATTTATTTTATTAATAACTTTAAAAATAAATCAAAATAACGCTAAAGATAAATTTTCTCCTGCCGTTAACTTAACCAGTACAGAGCTTGAACATACAATTGTGACAGCTCTTGGTTAAATCTAAACAGTCACATTACGAAAGTAATCAGGAGTTTTATTATGATTTCAGTAAATACAAATGTATCTTCATTAAACGCTCAGCGTAACCTTTCTACTTCAGGCTCTGACCTTGCAACGTCAATGGAGCGTTTATCATCAGGTATGCGTATCAACAGCGCAAAAGATGATGCGGCAGGCCTACAAATTTCAAACCGTTTAACATCACAAGTAAATGGTTTAGCAGTAGCACAACGTAACGCTAACGACGGTATCTCAATGGCACAAACCGCTGAAGGTGCAATGAGCGAGTCTACAAGCATTTTACAACGTATGCGTGAGCTAGCACTGCAATCAGCAAACGGCTCAAACTCGACAGAAGACCGTGAGTCACTTCAAAAGGAAGTGTCTGCATTGCAAGTTGAATTAACACGTATCGCAGATACAACATCATTTGGTGGTCAACAGCTTCTAGATGGTAGTTTTGGTTCTAAATCTTTCCAAATTGGTGCTAACTCAAATGAAACTATTAATGTTTCGTTATCAAGTGTAGCTGCAGAAAAAATAGGGTCTAACCAAACAAACCTTCAAGGTGCAGCCAATACAGGTTTTGGTACTACAGTTGCAGCGGGCACTACTGCGCCAGCTAGTGCAGTTGCAGGTGGTACTTACGACATTTCTGGTAGAGGTGATGCTACAATCAACATAGCTGCAGGCGCTTCAGCAAAAGAAGCTGCAGCTTCTATTAATCAAGCTACTAATACCACAGGAGTAACAGCCCAGGCAAGAACAGAGGCGACTTTAGATATTGGTGGTACGGCTACAGTAGCAGGCGAAACAGTAAGTTTTAAACTAAATGATGAAAAAGTTTCTTTTGTAGCAACAGCTAACACTGTAAGTGATGAGCTAGCTATGGCTGAAGCTATCAATGCTGGTACTGATGAGCACGGGGTTACAGCTACAATAGATAATGGCGTACTTAGCATTTCGAACAATCAAGGCGAAGATGTTACTATCGAAGATTTCGCAACTACGGATGCTGCAGGTGCCGACGTAGCTGCAACTCTAACAGTTTCTGCATTAAGTTATAATGGTACTGCCGAGGATAATACTACCCCAACAGTATTAACTAGTGGCCCAGTTGCTGGAACTACTAATGATTCAACAAGAATTACAGGTGGTATACAACTTAACTCTTCTGAAGTTTTTACAGTTGAGGCGAGCGATACTTCTTTAGCTTCTACAACAAATGAAGTTACAAGTAAATTAAACAATGTAGCGGATGTCGATATTACTGACCAAAAAGGGTCGCAGGATGCACTAGCTATCATTGATAACGCAATTGCTAACATCGATGCTCAACGAGCTGGTTTAGGTGCGGTTCAAAACCGTTTTGACCACACTATTAGCAACTTATCAAACATCTCTGAAAACGTATCTGCTTCACGTAGCCGTATTCAAGACACAGACTTTGCGACTGAAACAGCAGAGATGACTAAAAACCAAATCTTGCAACAAGCGGGTACGTCAATCTTATCTCAAGCGAATCAGTTACCACAAACAGCTCTAAGCTTATTAGGTTAATAAGTTAAACCTTATAGCTTAATGGGTAGCTAGCTAGTACAAAAAGTCAGTATTAGTTTTAAAAAAACAAGGAGGTGGCTTTAGCTACCTCCTTTTGTGGTTTAAGGGTATAAATTAAGCTATTGTTAGTCTAATAACTATACAAGTTCGGCAATTTTAGGAGGCGTTATGAACACCATTACTTCAAACGCAGAAGTTACTATAGCATCAACATCTTTAACTGGTGAAGATAAACAAATAGGGCAGGCTGGCTCAGTATTGACTCAGCGAGCTGTTGATGACGTAAATAAAACGGATGAACAAGGCCCACGAAATCAGTTAAGCAACCAATACGCACAACAAGGAACTGAGACTAATAGTTCGCAAAACCAACAGCTTGAGCGTGAACAGCTTGAAAAAGTGGCGCAACAATTGCAGGACTTTATGGGTGAAATGAACCGTAGTCTGCAATTTCAAGTTGATGAAGACTCAGGGCGTGACGTTATTAAAATACTTGATAAAACCAGTGGTGATGTAATTAAGCAATACCCTTCGGAAGAGGTATTAAGTTTAGTGTCAAAGCTTTCTGAATCTGCAGGTATTTTAATCGACCAAACCGTTTAGTCGACGTAGTGTTGATATATTATTAGTTAAGTTTTTTGGGTTTAAAGAGGTGAAGTATGTCTATTTCGTTTAATGGTTTAGGCTCTGGTTTAGCGGTATCAGATATAGTTGATGCGCTAGTTAATGCTGAGCAGGCTCCAGCTGAGGCTCGTTTAAACACTCAAGAAAGTACGCTAACTACTGATATTTCTGCTGTAGGGGCTTTAAAGTCTGCGCTACAGCAAGTACAAACAGCAGTGGAAGCGCTAGGTGACGCAGATAATTACCAAAAACGTAGTGCATCAGGCAATGATGATTTTGTCTCTATCAGTGCTGATGAAGACGCCCAACCAGGTGGTTATTCTGTAAAGGTTAATAACCTTGCTACGGAGCATAAAATACTATCAGAAGCATTTGATGCTGACGCCGCTGTGGGTGAAGGTACTATGACACTCAGCTCCGGCGAGAATAGCTTTGATATTGAAGTATCAGACACCGCAACTCTAAGCGAAATCAGAGACGCGATTAACGACAGCAGCGATAACGATAGCATAAACGCAACAATAATAACGGATGATACAGGCCAGCATTTAGTTCTTTCAGCTAAAGAGAGTGGCTTAGAAAACGAGATTAAAGTAGAAGTAACGGATACTGACGGTAATAACACAGATACCAACGGACTATCTCGTTTAGCTTTTGACTCTGCAGGTGTACAAAATGCATCTGAAATTATTGCTGCAACCGATGCATCCATTACCATTGATGGCTCACTCACAGTTAGTAGTTCTTCAAATACGTTTACTGATGTTATAGACGGTATAACAATCACCGCTAAAAAAGCTCAGGGTACTGATGATGATTTAAGTGATATATCGGTAACCGAAAATAATAACAATATCCAATCGGGCTTAAACAATTTTATTTCTAGTTACAATGAATTACTTGAACTTAGTAATAACTTAGGGGCATCAAGCGAAGATGGTGCTGGTGTAATGGCCGGTGATTCGTTACTACGCGGTGTAATGTCTAAATTGCGAGAGCAGATTACCGACTCTGTAGATTTAGGTAATGGCAACTCATTATCACTTTCGCAATTAGGTGTTGAAGCCGATCGTTATGGAGTATTGACGCTTAATACCGAGACTTTAAATGAAAAAATTGATGAAGATGTCGACTTAGTGCAGCAGTTTTTTGTAGGCACTGATGAAGACGAAGGCGGCTTTGCCCAATCGTTTGATGAGTTAATGAGCTTTTATACAGATTCTGACGGCATTATCCAAAACCGTATCGATAGTAAAACAAACCAATTAGAAGATATTGATGAGCAGCGCGAAAGCCTGACAAGTAAAATGGAATCGTTATCTGACAGGCTATACGCTCAATACAATGCCATGGATTTATTGGTAGCGAGCCTCAATTCGACAAGTAGTTACGTGCAAGCGCAGCTTGAAAATATGCCTGGTGTGGTGAGTAATAATTCTTAATTTTCCATATTAATTATGAACATAAAAAAACCGTTTAAAAACGTTTTTTTTATGTCTAAATATTGCCTTTAAGATGCCTAGTAAGTTTTAAAACTGCTAGAAGTAGCTATACCGACTTATAAGCCGAGATTGCTTTACCTGTTTTTTTTTGCTTAATTATGGCTTTAGATGATTCATTTTTTACAGCATTTGCCTGCTTGCTAATGTTGTTGATATTGGTTTGCACAGCCACAAGTTGCTCGGCGGTAGGCGGGTTATCGCTTTCGCACCAGCGCTTAAGCTCACTATTTAAAGTATCCATAATAGGGGGAGCTTCATCAGCGTTATTGCTTTGCACTAATAATTCGATTCTGCTGAGCAATTGATTAATATGCTCAGCTTTACTTGTTTCCTCTAAAGCCATTCGCTTATACCGCAGGATTACGCTGATCGACAGGAATGCTATCCCACCCTTCTTTAATTTCTTTAATAATGCCAGCTACTTCAGAAATAATCTCAATATCATTGTCAACATTTGCTTGCACAAGGCGTCTTTGGCAGTAGTCATAAAGTGCTAATAAATTATTTGAAATACTCGGATCTTGTTCCACTTCTAAATTAAGCGCGTCTTGTAATGCACCTAAGAGTAAAATACAGGCAGAGATGTTTTCGCCTTTTTTTTCTATTTCTTTGCGCTCAATAAACCCTTTAGTAGCGGCCAAGCGGCCAATTATGTTACTAAAAATAAGGTTAATTTGCTCATAGGGCGCCATTTCTGCGATGTTGCTGGCGCGCACTTGAGAATATTTTTTTAATGAAACATGAGCCATGGAAAATCCTAAATAAATATGTGAAATCGTCTGTACGTAACAAAAGCAATATTAATGCCAAGCATATTGCATTTATTTAGTTATCGGCATTGTTGCTTTCAACTTAAGTTAATTATAGTTTATATTTTTGACCTACGTAGATTTATGCACTAAGTAAAAAACAAGACATAGCATTAGCTTTAAGTATTAAACAACAAAACAATACTTAAGTTTTAATTATTAAGTATTATTGTTTTATAGCGATGTCTATTTTTTGGCGTTTATGTCAAAAAACCGCCGCTATTACTTGCATCCATACAGATCTCGCTTACAATTTAGCTAATAAAATAAATTAGTGAAATTATGGCTCGCTAACTATGATCTTGATTTTAGATAATAATAATAACCGTGCAATAGGATTACATGCATCACTTACCTTTATTGGGGAAGCTGTGCAGTTGCTTGATGAAAATGACTTTGAAGAAGTATGTAGTAAGTATCAACAGCAAGAATGCATTGTTATTTTAGGCGCATTACAAAGCTTAGATCATGAAGGCTTAATTAAACGCTACCCAACCCTGCCTTTTTTACTCATTGGTGAAACACTCAAGCCATTATTAAGCATTGCTAATGTAGTGGGACTAATTTGTGAGCCGTTTAATCACGAAGTAACCACACAGTTATTACACGACTGCCAACAGTACCAACGTATGCTTCCTGGAAGTCACAAGCATCATAAGCCACATAAAACATTTGATGGTTTAGTAGGGGAAACTGACGCGGTTAAAAACGTACGCTTTTTGATAGAGCAAGTGGCTAAAACCGATGCAAACGTGCTTATTTTAGGTGAGTCGGGTACGGGTAAAGAAGTGGTTGCGCGTAATGTACATTTATTATCTAAACGCAATACGGGGCCATTTGTACCAGTAAACTGTGGTGCTATTCCAGGAGAGCTTCTTGAAAGTGAGTTATTCGGTCATGAAAAAGGGGCGTTTACCGGCGCTATTTCTGCACGTAAAGGGCGGTTTGAATTAGCGCAAGGCGGTACGCTGTTTTTAGATGAAATTGGCGATATGCCACTGCAAATGCAAGTTAAGCTACTTCGCGTATTACAAGAGCGTAGCTACGAGCGTGTAGGTGGCACAAAAGCGATTCAAGCAGATGTACGTGTTATTGCCGCTACCCACCGCAACCTTGAGGAAATGATTGAAAAGGGCAGCTTTAGGGAAGATTTATATTACCGTTTAAATGTATTTCCTATTGAAAACCCGTCACTTAATGAGCGTGCTGACGACATACCTTTATTACTTAAAGAGCTAATGCGCCGTGTTAATGAGCAAAGTGGTACGTCGGCTAAATTTACAGAGCGCGCGGTTGAGAGTCTAAAAGAGCATGCTTGGCCTGGTAATATTCGGGAGCTTGCTAATTTAGTGGAGCGCATGGTGATTATGTTCCCTGAAAAAGTAGTGGATGTACCCGATTTACCTAATAAATACCGCTACATCGAGGTAGATGCCTACGAGCCTGAATACCCTGAAGAACTACTTGAAAAAGATGCCTTTAACGATATTTTTAGCTCAGGTTTTAGCGATTATGATAATGACCCTGAGCCTGAATTTAGCCAACAGGGATCTGGCGTATTACCCGAAGAGGGCATTGAGCTTAAAGATTATTTAGCCGAACTTGAAATAAGCTTAATTACCCAAGCACTTGAACGCTTTGATTACGTTGTTGCGCGCGCTGCAGAAATACTAGGTGTAAGGCGTACAACACTTGTCGAAAAAATGAAAAAGTACAATCTGTCACGAGATTAGCAGTATGCAAATGCTGATAGGCTTTTCGTTATTTATTATTCATTTTTGAGGAATTAATTTACGGGCTTTGCCCGTCACGCAAGCAAGCTTCGCGTCTATAAGATAAACGCAAACTTAAACTTTGGAGGTAGACGCTGAGCTTGCTCGTGTAAAAGCGCTGCTTTTAATTGCTTAGACCCAAAAAAACGAGGTTAAATGAGAAACCACAGTTAGCTTACACGTTACTGCTCTAAAGCGAAGCGTCTCTTATCCTCTTTGTGAACAGATCACTTTTATGGTAATAAATCACTTATCAACCAAAAGCCTTTATAATTTCTTCTTTTCTAAAACAATCATTACTATGATCGTTTACCATGCCACAGGCCTGCATATGTGCGTACACCGTTGTAGGCCCTAAAAACTTGAAGCCTCGTTTTTTTAAATCTTTTGCAAATGCTTTTGACTCTTCGGTCATTGCAGGAGCGTCTTCATCACTATTTACATTATTAATAATTGGTTTATTGTCCACAAATCGCCATTGATAATGACTAAAGCTGCCAAACTCTTTTTGAATTTCGATAAACCGTTGAGCATTATTAATCGTAGCAGCTATTTTTAATCGGTTACGTACTATGTTCTTATCTTGCATTAACCGCTCTATATCATCGGCTGTAAAGTTAGCCACTTTTTGCACATCAAAGTTGGCAAATGCTTTTTTATACCCTGCACGCTTTTTTAAAATAGTGTACCAACTGAGTCCCGCTTGTGCTGATTCTAGCGTAATAAATTCAAATAATAGTGTGTCGTCATAAAGGGGCACCCCCCATTCTTCATCATGGTATTTCACATAGTCTGGTTTTGTGGTGTCGAGCCACGCACAACGGCATTTATTTTGCTCACTCATTATTATTCCTTTTTTTGTGCGTCATTTTTTTGTTACGCGTTATTGTAAGCTAACTAAATGAAAAATATATAAAATAATTTTGGTATAAATTCTGCATTAAGCCCTGTATCTACATCATTAAGAGATTTGATTATGGCCCTTGCGAGTGTACTTAAACCACAGTTTATTACTGCAAATCAGTATAACCCATGTTTGCTTCAAGAAGAGTACATTGGTGAATTAAGTGATTTAAGACAACAAGCAAGTTGGCTGTCGCACTTAGTTGATACCATGCCAGCAGGTGTTGTTGTACTTGATGGCAAAGGCCTTATTGCAAAAGCCAATCAAATCGCGATTGATATGTTAGGTGAGCCGCTCGAAGGAGAGAAATGGTTTAACATTATTCAACGCTCTTTTCGTCCCCACCAAGATGATGGACATGAAGTGTCGCTCAAAGACGGCCGACTTATAAAACTTGATATTACTGCACTTGCGCCAGAGCCTGGTCAGCTTATATTAATGACCGATTTAACAGAAACCCGTCGTTTGCAAAAGCGTGTTGCACATATGCAACGTTTGAGTGCGCTTGGTAAAATGGTGGCATCGCTTGCGCACCAAGTGCGTACACCGCTTTCTGCAGCTATGTTATACGCGGCCAATTTGGGCTCTAAAAAGCTACCCGAAACATCACGCGATAACTTTCAAACCAAGCTTATGTCGCGTTTAAAAGATTTAGAAACCCAAGTTAATGACATGCTACTTTTTGCTAAAAGTGGCGAACAACAAGTGGTTGAGCAAGTCTCTATGCAGCAACTTTTAAACGAAGTAAAACTTGGTGCCGATGCTATGGTGGCTTTAAATAACAGCGAACTTGCTGTTGAGTTACCAGAGCCAGATATAGAAATCACCGGTAATAAAACTGCGCTGGCCAGCGCTATTCAAAATCTTATTCATAATAGTATTCAAATTATTGGCAGCCAGGCAAAAGTGACCTTAAAAGCACAGCGAGATAGTAGCGAACCTGACACCGTACGTATTAGCGTATGCGATAACGGCCCTGGGGTAGAGCTGAGCCAAATAGAGAAAATTTTTGAACCGTTTTATACCACTAAAAGCCAAGGTACGGGGCTTGGGCTTGCTGTAGTAAGTTCTGTGGCAAACGCGCATCAAGGACGTGTTGAAGTGGTTAATAATGCCAATGGTGGTGCATGTTTTAGTTTATTGCTGCCCATATGCACGACCTCAATGCAGGAGAAAACAGCATGAGCAATACAATACTGGTAGTTGAAGATGATGCAGGCTTAAGAGAAGCACTCATAGACACGTTAGAAATGTCAGGTATTGCCTGCGTTGCAGCGCAAAGTGCTGAGCAAGCCATGATCCAATTAAAGAAATCTGAGTTTTCGTTGGTTGTAAGTGATGTGCAAATGGGCGCGATGAGCGGCCTAGATTTGCTCAGGAGCATTAAGCTTAACTACCCAGAACTCCCCGTATTAATGATGACAGCTTACGCAACGATTGATGATGCCGTAGAGGCAATGCGCTTAGGTGCAATTGATTATATGGCTAAACCATTTGCCCCTGAGGTGCTTTTAAATATGGTTAGCCGCTATTTACCCGAAAAACCAAAAGACACTGATGGCCCAATTGTAGCCGACCCCAGCAGTATTCAACTATTAGAACTTGCAAGTAAAGTGGCTCGCTCAGATGCAAGTGTAATGGTGCTTGGCCCTAGCGGCTCAGGTAAAGAGGTATTAGCGCGATATATTCACGATAAATCAAACCGATGCGATGCGCCTTTTGTGGCAATTAATTGCGCGGCTATTCCCGAAAATATGCTTGAAGCCACCTTGTTTGGCTATGAAAAAGGCGCTTTTACTGGTGCAATACAAGCGTGCCCAGGTAAATTTGAGCAAGCCCAAGGTGGTACTATATTGCTTGATGAAATAACAGAAATGGACTTAGGGCTGCAAGCTAAGCTATTACGGGTATTACAGGAGCGTGAAGTTGAGCGTTTAGGTGCGCGCAAAACAATTTCACTCGATGTGAGAGTGCTCGCAACCAGTAACCGCGATCTTAAAGAAGCTGTTGCAGATAATAAGTTTAGAGAAGACTTATATTATCGCTTAAATGTATTCCCATTAATGTGGCGACCACTTAGTGAGCGCCCAGGCGATATAATTGTATTGGCTAAGCATTTAATAGAGCGCCATTTAGTTAAAAATAAAGAGCCGTTAGCAACGCTTGATAGTGATGCCGAGCAAAAACTATTGAGCCATACATGGCCAGGTAATGTACGCGAACTTGATAATGTAATTCAACGTGCGCTTATTTTGCGAACGGGCAATGTAATTGGCGAGCAGGCTATTTTTATTGAAAATTTAATGCAAGCGTCAAGCACCAATGCGCCTACTCAGGTTATAGCGCCTGAGCAAGAGAGTACTCCCAGTGACGCATATTATGATGACAAAATAACGCCTGTAGAGGCGAGTAGCTCACTGCCGAGCGTAGATACTGGCAGCTATAAAGATGAGCTAAAAGATAAAGAGCATAAAATAATTTTAGAAACCCTCGCGCGCTGCCAAGGCAAACGTAAAGATGTTGCACAAACACTTGGCATCAGCCCGCGTACTTTACGTTATAAACTCGCACAAATGCGCGATTTAGGTATTTCACTACCCGCATAAACTAACTCTCCCTTCTATACATAACCCTAAACTAACCACGCTTAGTTTAGGGTTGTCAAATCTCTGACTCTTAAAAACAATAGCTAACTGTATGTTATTAAAGGTTTATTTTTATGGCACGCTTTGTGCTTTAATCCCTTTATGAACGTTAACTGCATTTGCCAGAGAAAATTATGAAAATTCAAAACAGCGCGTTATTCCAAGAAATGCAATCAATGGCCTTAGAAGCAGGCCATACAAATCAAATTAATAAGCTACCCACGCAAGCTCAGCCAACGTCATCGGCTCAATTTGGTGACTTACTAAGCGATGCATTAAATACGGTTAATGGCCTACAACAAGATGCTAAACAAAAAGTCGTGGCTGTTGAAATGGGTGACAGAAGTGTATCGCTTGCTGAGGCAATGATTGCTTCGCAAAAATCATCAGTGGCATTTGAGGCTACAGTACAAGTAAGAAATAAACTTGTTGAGTCATACCAAGAAATTATGAACATGCCTGTTTAAGTAGGTAGTGGAGAATTATTGTGGCGCAATCTAATCAATCAACAGATCTTGCTCTTGCTGGCGGCGGTATTGACCAAAGTGAAGACAACGAGCAACAAGAACAAAAGTCGGGCTACTTAAGCGCCTTAAATGGGGTTGATGTGCTTCGCCAAGTTACCCTAATTATTGCGCTGGCTATTTGTTTAGCTATTGCCATATTTGTGATTATTTGGGCGCGCCAACCCGATATGCGTCCGCTTGGCAAAATGCCTACAGAAGAGCTGATCCAAACACTTGATTTTTTAGATGCACAAAAAATTGACTACGAGCTAGACGGCAACGTTATTTCGGTTGATGAAAGCGAGTATCAAAACATTAAATTATTGATGGCGCGTGAAGGCTTAGAGCAAGGCCCTACCTCAGGCACCGATATCATAATGCAAGATATGGGTTTTGGTGTGAGCCAACGGCTCGAGCGTGAGCGCTTAAAGCACGGTCGCGAGCAACAACTTGCCCGCACTATAGAAGAACTAAACAACGTTACTCGCGCTAAAGTTTTATTAGCCATCCCAAAAGAAAACGTATTCGCACGCAGAGAGAAAAAACCATCAGCCACAGTGGTATTGACTCTTAAACGTGGCCGTACGCTTGATGGTGAAGAGATTGATTCAGTCGTTGATATAATTGCCTCTGCAGTACAAGGGCTTGAGCCTTCACGTGTTACGGTAACAGATCAAAATGGCCGCTTACTTAATTCTGGCTCACAAGACTCATTAGCAGCACGTTCTCGTAAAGAATACGACATTGAAAGAAAACGTGAGCAAGAGTATCTAGAAAAAATAGACAGTATTCTTATTCCTGTGGTCGGCTTGGGTAACTACACGGCGCAAGTTGATTTAAATATGGACTTTAGCTCAGTAGAGGAAACACAAAAACGTTACAACCCAGACTTACCAGCAGTTAGAAGCGAAACCACATTTGAAGAAAACAACATAGGTGGCTTAGCGGTAGGTATTCCTGGGGCACTGACTAATCAGCCCCCTATGAATTCAACTATTCCAGAAGTGGCAGGCCAAAGTAATGCAGGTACGGCAACCAACCCAAGTCGAGTACATAAAGAGGCCACGCGTAACTTTGAGCTAGACACCACCATTTCGCATAAGCGTCAACAAACAGGCGTTATTCGCAGAATTAGCGTATCGGTAGCTGTTGATTATGTGCCCAAAGTAGGTGAAAACGGCGAAACAACCATGGCACCGCGCTCAGTAGAAGCTTTGTCAAATATACGTCGCCTATTACAAGGTGGGGTGGGTTTTGATATGCAACGTGGCGATGCATTAGAAGTGGTAACCGTACCATTTGTGCGTGAAGCAGTTGATTTAGACTTAGAAGTACCGCTGTGGGAACAAGATTGGTTTATGAAAATCATCCGTCTTGTGCTTGGCGCCTTAGTTATTATTGTATTAATTATGGCGGTTGTTAAGCCTATGCTTAAGCGCTTGATCTACCCAGATGATACGCTTGAAGAGTACGACGAAGATGCATTAAGCTCAGGGGTTGATATTGGCGATAGCACGCTAGATATGCTAAATAAAGACTTTGATTCTGCTGCTGTTGGTTTCTCAAGTGATGGTACACTGCAGCTGCCAGACTTACATGGCGACGAAGATTTACTTAAAGCGGTAAGAGCACTTGTAGCGAACGAACCGGAACTCTCATCACAAGTAGTGAAAGCGTGGTTAACAGAAGATGACTGATCAAGAACAAAAACAACTCCCGCCAGCATTTGATGTTGACAAGTTAGATGGCGTAGATAAAGCCGCGATTCTTTTATTGAGCTTATCTGAAGAAGACGCAGCGCAAATCCTAAAGCACTTAGAGCCTAAGCAAGTGCAAAAGGTAGGCATGGCTATGGCTGCGCTGGATGACTTGTCGCAATCTAAAATTAGCGCAGTTCATAATTTATTTATAGAGCAAATACAAAGCTTTAGTACTATTGGCTTCCAGTCAGAAGACTTTATTAAAAAGGCGCTCACCGCCGCATTAGGTGAAGATAAAGCAGCTAGTTTAATAGACCAAATTGTAATGGGCTCGGGCGCTAAAGGGTTAGATTCACTTAAATGGATGGACTCAAAGCAAGTTGCCAATATTATTCGTAATGAGCACCCGCAAATTCAAACTATTGTTTTATCGTATTTAGAGCCTGAGCAATCGGCAGAAATCCTAGCGCAATTTCCTGAAAAAGTGCGCCTAGATTTAACTATGCGTATTGCTAATCTTGAAGAAGTGCAACCTGCAGCATTACAAGAACTTAACGAGATTATGGAAAAACAATTTGCCGGCCAAGCAGGCGCACAAGCCGCTAAAATGGGTGGCTTAAAAGCCGCGGCAGATATCATGAACTACCTAGATACAAATGTAGAAGGGCAGTTGATGGACTCTATTCGTGAACACGATGAAGAAATGTCTCAGCAAATTCAAGATCTTATGTTTGTGTTTGAAAACCTTATGGATGTGGATGACCGCGGCATTCAAGCCATATTGCGTGAAGTACAGCAAGACGTACTAATGAAAGCAATTAAAGGGACTGACGAAGCGCTTAAAGATAAAATTTTGGGTAATATGTCTAAACGTGCTGCCGAAATGCTTGCCGATGACTTAGAAGCAATGGCACCGGTTAGAATAAGTGAAGTAGAAGCTGCCCAAAAAGAAGTGCTTTCAACAGCAAGGCGTCTATCTGACTCGGGTGAGATTCAGTTAGGCGGCGGCGGTGGCGAGGAGTTCCTGTAAGCTATGTCTAAATTAAAAGGTCGCCCTTTACATGCAGATGAAGCTGATGAGCTTTTAAAAAACTGGCCAATACCTGATGTTGCGCCTGATGAGCGTAGTTTTGGCAATCGTTCAACGGCTTTTGGTACACCGCTTTCTGATTTGTATAAAAAAGAAGTTGAAGAAGAAGCAGTAGAAGACGAGCAGCCGCAAGAGCCTGAACTGCCTTCGTTAACTATGGCAGAGCTTGAGCGCATTAGGCAAGATGCTTATGAAGAAGGCTTAAAGCAAGGGCACGAACAAGGTTACATAGATGGCTTTGAAAAAGGCGTTGGTGAAGGCAAAGAAGCAGGTTACAAAGAAGGTGTAGAGCTTGGTAAAACACAAGGCCAAGAAGATGTTAAGCCCTTAATAGAAGAGCAGTTAACCAGCTTGCGTAGTATTATCGATAATCTCAGTGCGCCGCTCGACAAAGTGGACGAAGTGGCAGAAAAGCACTTAGTGCAATTAGCGGTTATGTTGGCAGAAGCTATCACCTACCAAGAAATAAAAACATCGCCCGATGTTATATTACATACACTCAAAAAAAGCATAGATGCATTAAATACTGAACAAGAAAAAGTTCGCGTGCATTTAAATCCGGACGATTTAGAGCTGGTAAAGCAAAGCTACGGTGAACAAACCATAGCAGAGAATAATTGGCAGCTAATTGCAGAACCCACACTCGAGCGCGGCGGTTGCGAAGTAAAAACGCCACAATCATCTTTAGATATGACCCTAAAAACCCGTGTCAAAGAAACGTTGGATAGCTTTTTGCATGATAGCGGTATCTAATCTTTTTTGTGGCGTGTTATGGCAGCTCAACGTGCACCTCTAAGCGAACGCTTAAATCAATACCAACACCATATTGCAGCGTTTAAACCTGCTGTAGCGGGTATTTTAACCCGAGTCGTCGGGCTAACTCTTGAGGCGAAAGGGCTGCGTGCGTCTGTTGGCAGCCAATGCAAAATAGAAACTATGTCGGGCTTTGTGGATGCCGAGGTGGTGGGCTTTAGTGAGCAAACTCTATATTTAATGCCTAATGACCACATTTCCGGTGTGTTGCCTGGTGCACGTGTTATTCCACAAGTAAATGATACAGGTTTACCCGTTGGTATGAGCTTACTGGGCCGTGTAGTGGATGGCTTAGGCCGCCCCCTTGACGGCCTGGGAAAAATTAACGCCGAACACTATTTAAAGTTTGCACAAAACCCCATAAACCCCCTCGCTAGAAGACCAATCAGCCAACCTATGGACGTAGGTGTAAGGGCTATAAACTCAGTGATTACTGTAGGGCAAGGCCAGCGTATGGGTTTGTTTGCAGGCTCTGGTGTTGGTAAGTCAGTACTCTTAGGTATGATGACCCGCGGCAGTGAAGCCGATGTTATTGTGGTTGGCCTAGTGGGAGAGCGTGGCCGTGAGGTAAAAGAGTTTATTGAAGAAATATTAGGTGTAGAAGGGCGCAAACGCTCTGTTGTGGTAGCCGCTCCTGCTGATGCATCGCCTCTTATGCGCTTAAAAGGTTGTGAAAGTGCAGTCACCATTGCTGAGTACTTCCGTGATCAAGGTTTAAATGTATTGTTATTGCTTGATTCTGTAACCCGGTACGCCATGGCGCAACGTGAAATAGCGCTTGCGGTTGGCGAGCCGCCCGCTACAAAAGGGTATCCGCCTTCTGTATTTGCCAAATTACCGGCGCTGGTGGAACGAGCGGGAAATGGCGGCGAAGGGCAAGGGTCTATTACTGCGTTTTTTACAGTACTCAGTGAAGGCGATGATATGCAAGACCCTATAGCCGATGCAGCACGTGCTATTTTAGATGGGCATATTGTACTTTCGCGTGACTTAGCCGATAGCGGTCACTATCCTGCAATAGACATCGAAAAATCAATTTCTCGTGTTATGCCGCAAGTGGTGTCTGAGCCTCATATGCAGCAGGCCCGCGTATTAAAACAAGTGTATTCAATGTATCAGCAAAATAAAGATATGATCACCTTAGGTGCGTATCAAAAAGGGGCTGACCAAATGCTTGATCAAGCTATAAATATGATGCCGCGCGTAAATGCGTTTTTACAGCAAGGTATGCGTGATGTAATAAGCTACGACGATGGTTTACACGGCCTAGCTCAATTACTAGGACAAGCATAATGGCAAAAAATAAGCTCGATTTACTGCTTAAGCTCGAAAACGACAAAGAAGAAAATCTGCGCATGAGCTACTTACAAGCCAATCAAAATTTACAAGCTAACCAACAAAAGCTGCAAGGGCTAAATAACTTTAGATTAGAATACTCTCAGCAATTACATGTGAAAGGAAAGTCCGGTTTATCAAGCGCGGGCTTTGGCCAGTACCATGCCTTTATAGCAAAAATTGAAGAAGCAATTCGCCAGCAAGCCAGTACGGTAAATACTGCTAAGCAAGTTGTATCACAGCGTAAAGCTTTGTGGTTAAAGCAGCAGGTAAAAGCAAAAGCCGTGGCAAAACTAATTGAAAAACAAAACCTAAAAGCGGCGGCGTTAATGGCAAAAAGTGAGCAAAAAATGCTGGACGAATTTTCTGCTAATCAATTTTTTCAGCGCCGTAAAAGTTTATAACTCTGGCGCGTTTATTGCTTTATTGGTAGGTGGTAATTAATTTTGGCAAAGTGCGGTGGTAACTTGCCGCAGTGCTGTGTAGGTGAATTATGGCAATAAACGATATTTCAATGTTGGCAACAGCTGAAAAAGACTCTTTTTTAGCATTTAAAGACAATAACTTACCTGCAGGTAACGAATCTGGTGATGCTTTTTTAAGCCAGCTACAAGATGCAGACAAACCCTTTGTGTTGCCTGCTAATTCTGAGGCTACTAACCAAACAGGTTCTTTATTGCCATCTGATGATAAGCAGCTAGCCAATGGCAAAAAACCGACAGATTCATCGAGTGATGACACACAAGATACGCTATTATCTGGCGACAGCGTTTTAGCACAAATAAACTCCTCGCAAGTGATTGACGTAAGTGTAAAAAAACACGGCAGTAGCGATAGTGACTTTAGCGAATTAAGTGCACAAAAGAGTGATAAAAGTGTTAGCTTTTTAGCTTCGCAATTAGGTGAAACTAATGAAGCCGATGCCATAACGACTAAAGCAGGTGATACTCTTTTAACTGATAATAGTAGCAACGGCAAAAAAGGCGCGTTTACAAACGCCGAGCTTGAACCTAAAGCGACTAAGCAAAGCGCTGAAGAAAACTTAGCCCCCTCGTTAAAAAATGAGAGCCTAGCAAGTAGTGCTGCTAAAAACCCAATAGCAGAAGCAGTGCAAACACAAATCAATACAACTAATAGCAACGCGGCTCTTGTAAATAGTGACGGTGAAGGTGCTGAAAATACAAAAGCGCCGGGCACTGCGCCAAATGCTGAAGGTGCGCTACCTATAAGCGATACAGACATAGAGCAATTAGCCAAAGAACTGACTCGTACATCTACGCAATCAGAGCTATCAACGACATCTAAAGTACTGAACTCATTAAGCGAAGCGCAACGTGCACAGTTAAACGAGCAAGTTAAAAACTCATTTACTGAAACCACGCCAAGTGAAGGTGATGATCGCGCAAGCGCTATTAAACAATTACTTACAGAGTTTGTTGTACAAAACGAAAAACAGACAAGTACGCGCGGTGAGCTAATTCAATCTCAGTTAAAAAGCTTAAATAGCGATGAAAAGCAGGCACTACTTAGTCAATTAAAAAGCTATGTGAGTAACGAGCAACCGACAGGTGATACGCTCAAAAAAGTAAATGAAACAATAAGCAACTTACAAACTATGCTTGATACGCAGCTTAATGAGAGCAAAGCGCAAAGTGTCTCAAGCTCTGCAAATGCGGCTTTAAATGCACAGCAAGCTAGTAATGCTGCAATGAGTGCGAGTACACCGCAAAATAAAGCCATGATTAATGTTGAACCCCCTTCTAGTATTGAACAAGACGCTGTAATTCCAAAAGAGTTAGACACCTTAGAAGCCGAGCAGGAAAGCTTACTTAAAGAGGCTAAAACAAGTACTGGTTTGCCCAGTGTAGCCCAGGTGTTTACGCTTATAACCGATGGAATGAATAACACGCAGGCACAAATAAATGCTCAGTACGACAGCGCTCGTTATGAGCAGTCTATTTTAGAGAGCCAAGCTATACAGTCGCAGCAATTACAAAGTAGTACCGCGCAGGTTAAGCAGGTGAATATAGATGCAAGTATGATGCAGGCTATTAATATTGTTAAAAGTGATGCAGCTAAAATGCTTCAAGAGCGTGTATCTTCAATGCTAAGTATTAGCAATAAAGAAGCTGAAATTCGCTTAGATCCACCAGAAATGGGTAGTATGCAAATTCGTATCAGAAGTGATGCAGAGCAAGCACAAATAAATTTTGTGGTGCAAAATCAGCAAGCTAAAGAAGCACTCGAGCAATCAATGCCGCGTTTACGTGAAATGTTAGCCGAGCAGGGCATTGATTTAGGGGAAAGCTCTATTTCTTATGGGCAATCAGCTAATGAGCAAAGCGATGAAGGCGAGGGGCACTCGCAAGGTCAATCGGCTAATAAAAATACACAGCACGATAAAAATGATGAGCAAGATGGGGGTAACCCACAAAGTTCTCGACAACAAACTTCATCATCAATAGATTACTATGCCTAAGTACTGCTATTATAATAACTAAAACAAGCAAGTACCTTTGCTAAAAAAGGAATCACAATGGCCGAAGAAACAAGTTTAGAAATAGAAGAAACCGGTAAAAGCAAAAAAAAGCTGATCATAATCATAGTGGCAGTGCTGCTTGTTGTTGGCGGTGGTGCTGGCTATTTTTTTATGGCGGGCGATGATGCACCCGTTGAAACATTAGATGAAGAGACAACAACCGCAGCGCAAAGCGACTCGGCCGCTCCTTCTGGCTCTTCAGCTGAAATGGGCAGTGCGTTGTATGTTGCTATGCCAAGACCCTTCGTATTTAATGTACCTGGGTCAAGCAGAGATAGAATTGTACAAATTAAAGTGCAGTTACTTGTGCGCGGCGATGTAAATGAAGAAACCGCTAAAAAGCACATCCCTTTAATTGAAGGCACCTTATTAAGCGTGTTTTCAACCACCACCGCTGATGAGCTCAGCACAAGTGCTGGTAAAGAAACACTGCGCTTTACAGCGCTTGAAAAAGTGCAAGCCGCACTGAATGATGTTGAAGGCACGAAAGTAATTGAGCGGGTATTATTTACCGGCTTTGTGATGCAATAAGGGGCTAGCGTGAGCGATTTATTATCCCAAGACGAAATTGATGCACTCTTACACGGCGTTGATGAAGTCGAAGAGGAAGATATACACGAAGGTGAAGACAGCGAAGGCAGTACACTACAGTACGACTTTTCTTCGCAAGATCGGATCGTGCGTGGTCGCATGCCGACCCTGGAAATTGTTAACGAGCGGTTTGCTCGTCATATGCGAATAAGCTTATTTAACATGATGCGCCGCACCGCAGAGGTGTCGATTAATGGCGTACAAATGATTAAATTTGGCGAATATATTCATACCTTATTTGTGCCAACAAGTTTAAATATGGTGCGTTTTAGACCGCTAAAAGGCACTGGCCTCATTACCATGGAAGCACGACTTGTGTTTATCTTGGTAGATAACTTTTTTGGTGGTGATGGACGTTACCATGCAAAAATTGAAGGCCGCGAATTTACCCCTACCGAACGCCGAATTGTGCAAATGCTACTAAAAATTATCTTTGAAGATTACAAAGAAGCATGGGCGCCAGTTATGGACGTATCGTTTGAATACCTCGATTCTGAAGTAAACCCAGCAATGGCTAATATTGTGAGCCCTACTGAGGTTGTGGTTATTAGCTCTTTCCATATTGAATTAGATGGCGGTGGTGGCGATTTTCACATTGCACTACCGTACTCAATGCTTGAGCCAATTAGAGAGCTGCTTGATGCGGGTGTGCAATCGGATACAGAAGATACCGACTTGCGTTGGAGCAAAGCGTTACGCGATGAAATTATGGATGTTGAAGTTGATTTATCAACACAGCTTCTTGAGGTTGACTTGTCGCTCAAGCAGATAATGGAACTTAAAGCGGGCGATATTATTCCGGTAGAAATGCCAGA
This sequence comes from Pseudoalteromonas sp. S3776, assembly GCF_005886915.1. Classification (NCBI taxonomy): domain Bacteria; kingdom Pseudomonadati; phylum Pseudomonadota; class Gammaproteobacteria; order Alteromonadales; family Pseudoalteromonadaceae; genus Pseudoalteromonas; species Pseudoalteromonas sp. S3776. The sequence goes on from NZ_PNCU01000010.1 coordinate 41,872, forward strand.
GCATATCACGGTATTTGTTGAAGAGTTACCTACATTTAGAGCTAAAATGGGTCGCTCTCGCGATAACGTTGCGCTGCAAATTAGTGAAAAAATTAAACGTCCTGATTCAGTTAAATCTGAGCTGCATGTATTTACCAAAGGCGGCAAGAAAATTGATTCAGATGCAGAATTAGCAGAACTAGAAGATGATCTACACCTTTCTGACGGTGTAGACTTAGACTGGTAATTGATTAAAAGGTTAAAAGTATGAGCGATGATCAAGACACAATGGACGAATGGGCAGCAGCCCTAGCTGAAGCCGAAGGCGGTGATGATGGCGCAGAGGCGCAAGTTGCCGAGCTTGATGAGTTAAGTGATGATAAACATGAACTTAGCGGCGACGAAAAACGCAAACTCGATACAATTTTAGATATTCCTGTAACAATTTCTATGGAAGTAGGGCGTTCTAAAATAAATATCCGTAATTTATTGCAGCTAAACCAAGGCTCTGTTGTTGAGCTTGACCGCGTAGCAGGTGAACCATTAGATGTACTGGTAAATGGTACGCTCATTGCCCATGGGGAAGTGGTTGTAGTAAACGATAAGTTTGGCATTCGTTTAACGGACGTTATTAGCCAGGTAGAGCGGATCAAAAAATTACGATGAATACACTTGTAGCTTTAACCAGCTCAGTATTTACCAAAGCAGACGCCGTAACGCCTACGGCCGATATTTTGTCTATGGTGCTGTCGTTGATAATGGTGCTAGTACTGATTGTGGTGCTGGCATTTTTTGTTAAAAAGCTCAATCCAAACTTAGCCAATAGCGACGAGTTTAAAGTAGTGCGAAGTTTACCACTTGGCTCGCGAGAGCGGTTAATGGTGGTTGAAATAGATAATGCACAGCATTTATTAGGGGTGACCCCACACAGCATTAACTACTTACATAAACTTGAAACGCCGTTAAGTGAAAAAGAATTGCCAGAACTTGCTAAGCGATTTAGCAAACTACTTAACCCGCAAACGAATCAAAATAAAAAGAATTAACCCTATGATAAAGTGGCTGCTGATTATTTTAGCTATGTTATTTGTACCTGCTGCAAGCAGTGCACAGGGCATAGACGCACTAACTATTACAACCAATGCCGACGGGACGCAAGATTACTCTGTAACCTTGCAAGTACTGGCTATTATGACGGCGCTGAGCTTTATTCCTGCCGCCATAATTATGATGACCTCGTTTACCCGTATTATTGTTGTACTGGCCATTTTGCGCCAAGCCATTGGTTTACAATCAACACCTTCAAACCAAGTTTTATTAGGGATGTCGCTATTTTTAAGTATTTTTATTATGGCGCCTATTTATCAGCAAGTTAATGAGCGCGCTATAGAACCCTACTTAAATGAGCAAGTTACTTCGGTACAAGCATTAGAGCTTGCAAAAGAGCCAATGAAAGCCTTTATGCTCTCGCAGGTGCGATTAAAAGACTTAGAAACGTTTGCCAAAATAGCAGGTTATGAGCAGCTTGACTCGCCAGAGGCTACGCCGCTAATTGTGTTAATACCTGCGTTTGTGACTAGTGAACTGCAAACTGCGTTTATTATTGGTTTTATGTTTTTTATCCCTTTTTTAATAGTCGATTTGGTGGTTGCCTCAGTATTAATGGCCATGGGTATGATGATGCTCTCGCCCATGATTGTGTCTTTACCTTTTAAAATAATGCTATTTGTACTGGTTGACGGCTGGAGCCTTGTAATGGGTACGCTCGCTAAAAGCTTTGGTTTAGGGACATAAACCATGTTTTACATTCGCACTTTTAAACATTAGGGGTACAACATGGAACCGGAAATTTTTGTTGATATTCTCAGTGATGCACTGTTTTTAGTGATTAAACTGGTTTCAGCTATTGTGGTACCTGGTTTACTTGTAGGGTTAGTGGTGGCGGTGTTTCAGGCGGCAACCTCCATTAACGAACAAACCTTAAGCTTTTTACCGCGTTTATTAATTACCATAGGGGCACTTATTGTTGGCGGACACTGGCTAACCCAAGAGCTAATGGACTTTTTTAACCGCCTAGTATTACTCATTCCTGAAATTGCAGGCTAACTGTGGAATTTCCTTTTTCTGTTGTTATTCAATGGTTAAGTGATTTCTTACTGCCTCTAGTTCGCATCAGCTCAATGATCATGATTATGGCGGGCTTAGGCGCACAAAACGTACCTACACGCATTAAGATGGGGTTAGCGGTAGTGGTTACGTTTTTAGTTGTGCCTGCGCTGCCCCCTGCAACATTTACTAACTTATTTTCTTTTGAAATGGTGCTGGTGGTCATTCAGCAAATGTTGATAGGTGTTGCGATAGGGTTCGCTTCTACACTTATGCTAAATACTTTTGTGCTTGCTGGACAAATACTAGCAATGCAAACCGGTTTGGGCTTTGCTTCCGTTATTGACCCCTCAAATGGTGCAAGTGTGCCCGCAGTTGGCCAGTTTTATTTAATTTTAGCGACCTTGTTATTTTTTGTTTTTAATGGTCATTTAATGATGATTCAAATGGTTGTACATAGCTTTGAAGTACTGCCAATAAACGGCGATTGGTGGGCTGTAGATCATTACTGGGACATAGTAACGTGGGGCAGCTGGATGTTTACCACAGCACTGGTATTGGCTTTAGCGCCTCTTACTGCCATGCTCATCATTAATATTTCATTTGGTATTATGACGCGTGCAGCACCGCAGTTAAATATTTTCTCAATAGGTTTCCCGTTCACATTAGTTGCCGGTTTGATGATTATTTGGGCCACCTTAGGCAATTTTGTTACCCAGTTTGAATTTCAGTGGTTAAAAATGATTGAGCTTATGTGCAGCCTAGTTGGCTGTACGGTGTAGGAGGGGCGATGGCTGAAGATTCAGGACAAGAAAAAACAGAAGAACCCACCTCCAAAAAGCTCGAAGACGCTAAAAAGAAAGGGCAAATAGCGCGTTCAAAAGAGCTAGGTACTATGTTTGTACTTATTTTTTCTGCCATTTCGTTATTGTTGTATGGCCCAGAAATAGGCAAAGGTTTGTACAATATTATGGGGAGAATGCTGTCTTTAAACCGCACTGAGACTTACGATACCACTAAAATGTTTGCGGTGTGGAGTGAGGTGGCCAGTGCGCTGCTGTTTCCTATGGCGATGTTTGTTTTAATTATTGTTATTGCGGCCTTTATTGGTAATACCTTACTCGGCGGCTTTAATTTTAGCTGGGAAGCTGCAGCACCTAAGCCTAGTAAAATGTCGCCAATGAAAGGCTTTAAACGCATGTTTGGCCCTCAAGCTGCCATAGAGCTGGTAAAATCCATATTAAAGTTTGCGCTGGTGGCTATTTTTGCGGTGTTTTTAATCCAAACTTTTTTTGATGAGATTTTACATTTAAGTATTGAAAGTGCACCGAGCAATATAATTCATGCCCTTGAAATACTCTCGTGGATGTTTTTAGGCTTGTCGTGCACTTTGGTGATTATTGCCGCAATAGATGCCCCTTATCAAAGTTATAACCACAACAAACAACTTAAAATGACCATGCAGGAGATCAAAGACGAGTACAAAAACTCAGAAGGTGATCCGCAAATTAAAGCGCGTATTAGGCAAACACAAAGGCAAATGTCGCAGCGAAGAATGATGCAAGATGTCCCCGATGCCGACGTAATTGTAACCAACCCTACCCACTATTCTGTAGCGCTAAAATACGATACTGAGCGTGCAGGTGCGCCGATTGTACTTGCCAAAGGGATAGATGAAATGGCTATGCAAATTCGTAAAATAGCCAAAGGTAACGAAGTACCGATTGTAGAATCTCCAATGCTTACGCGGGCACTTTACCATACCGCGGAAGTAGGCCAGCAAATACCTGATCAATTATTTACGGCGGTAGCACAGGTTTTAGCTTATGTATTTCAGCTTAAACGCTTTAAAAAAGGACGTGGTAAACGACCTATTCCGCTTAAGTCTAAACTGCCTATACCTGATGACTTCAAATACGATTAGAGTGTGTTGAGCTAACTACACTTTAAGGGGGCGCCTCGGTAAATACCAACACGCCACTGCAAATTCAAACCAAAATGCCAATACAATCTTGTCTCTAACCAGCTTTAAAATTTGCATCAATAATCAATGAATCTATTGCGGGCTCTATACTTGGAATAGTTATTGCAAATTCAGGCCAGTGTCAATTTATTGAATTGTAGAGTTATGGATTTTAAAGCGGTATTACAACAACTTAACAAAGACAAAAAAGAGTATGCCAAAGGCGTAGGCACACCGCTTTTAGTACTTGCAGCGCTGGGTATGGTTATTTTACCGCTGCCACCATTTCTTCTTGATATCTTATTTTCATTTAATATTGCTCTTGCTTTGGTTGTTTTATTGGTGACAGTTTACACCATGAAACCGCTCGAATTTGGCATGTTTCCCGCGGTATTGTTAATCGCTACTATAATGCGTTTAGCCCTCAACGTTGCCAGTACGCGAGTTGTACTTCTTGAGGGGCATAACGGGGGGGATGCCGCTGGTAAAGTAATTGAAGCATTTGGCTCAGTGGTAATTGGCGGGAACTACGCGGTTGGTTTAGTGGTGTTTTTAATTCTTATCATCATAAACTTTGTTGTAATAACCAAAGGTGCTGGGCGTATCTCGGAAGTATCAGCTCGTTTCACGCTAGATGCTATGCCGGGTAAACAAATGGCGATAGATGCCGACTTAAACGCTGGCTTTATTAGTGCAGAGCAAGCACGTGAGCGCCGTAGCGAAGTAACCCGAGAAGCTGACTTTTATGGCTCTATGGATGGGGCGAGCAAGTTTGTAAAAGGCGATGCCATTGCCGGTATCGTGATATTAATTATTAATATTGTTGGCGGTTTATTTGTGGGCATGATACAGCATGACTTGAGCTTTAGCCGCGCAATGGAGGTGTATACTTTACTTACCATAGGTGACGGCCTTGTTGCGCAGCTTCCTTCATTACTGCTCTCTATTGGTACAGCTATTGTTGTTACCCGCCAAAACGAATCGCATAACATGGGTGAACAATTTAAAACCCAGTTAGGTAACGAAAAATCTTTATTTATTGCCTCAGGCATTTTGATCATTATGGGTTTAGTCCCGGGTATGCCTCACATTGCCTTTTTAAGTTTAGGGGCATTACTTGGCTACTTAGCTTACTTTACGCAACAGCAAAAACTAAAAGCCGCCGCGTTAGCAGAGCAAGAAGCACAAAGTGGTGCTGCACCTGGTACTGGTGTAGCGAATAAACAAGAACAAAAAGAGCTTGGCTGGGACGATGTACAACAAATAGATGTAATAGGTTTAGAAGTTGGTTACAGACTTATCCCACTGGTTGATCAATCTCAAGGTGGTGAGCTGCTCAACCGCATTAAAGGGGTGCGTAAAAAGTTATCTCAAGAGCTTGGTTTTTTGGTGCCACCTGTGCATATACGCGATAACCTAGAATTAGACCCTAATGCATACCGCATCACCATGATGGGTGTTTCAAGTGGTGAAGGCGAACTAAAACATGGCGATGAACTGGCCATCAACCCTGGACAAGTCTTTGGTCCTATTAAAGGGGTCGAAACCAAAGACCCTGCGTTTGGCTTAGATGCGGTATGGATAAAGCCAGATCAAAAAGACGAAGCACAATCACTTGGTTATACCGTGGTTGACTCAGCCACTGTAGTAGCCACTCACATTAGCCAATTACTAACAAACAGTGCTGCATTATTGCTAGGCCATGAGGAGGTTCAAAACCTACTTGATATGCTAGCTAAAAGTCATCCACGTTTAGTCGAAGGCCTAGTGCCAGAAGTGCTACCACTGACAACCGTTGTAAAAGTGCTGCAGAATTTATTAAACGAAGGTGTGGCTATTCGTGATATGCGCTCTATTGTTCAAACCCTTGTAGAGTACGGCCCACGTAGCCAAGATGCAGATGTATTAACCGCTGCAGTGCGTATTTCGCTGCGCCGTTTAATCGTACAAGACGCTGTGGGCATGTCATCAGAAATCCCTGTCATAACCTTGGCGCCTGAGTTGGAACAGATGTTGCATCAGTCATTACAAAATGCTGGCGACGAAGGTGCCGGAATAGAACCAAGCCTTGCTGAGCGACTTCAAACATCATTAAACGAAGCGCATCAGAATCAAGAAATGGCCGGAGAACCTTCAATATTGCTAACGTCAGGAATGTTACGCACTGTGTTATCTCGTTTTGTTAAGTACACCATACCGGGTTTAAGGGTGATGTCTTATCAAGAGGTACCAGATGAAAGACAGATCAAGATTGTCAGCTCAGTAGGCCAACAATAAAGATTTTAACAGGGGTTGAACCATGAAGATTAAACGTTTTTTTGCTAAAGATATGCGCACCGCACTGAAAGAAGTTAAAGATGAGTTAGGTGTTGATGCCGTTATTATGTCGAACAAAAAACTCGCTAATGGTGTAGAAATTGTTGCCGCAGTAGATTATGACAAAGCAGCCCCTAAAGCCGCAGCGCAACCACAGGCAGCGCCAGCTCCTCAAAGAGCTGTTCAACAAAACGCTCATAACTTTGTAAAGCCAGAGCCGCAGCGTGCGCAACCTGAGCCACAAGCAGCAGTCGCCGATAGCTTACAAGCATTATTGGAGCGTCAGTCGCCGCGTCCTCGCTCTCCTGAACTTGCTTCTATGTTTTCGCAATCAGGTATTGATACATCTGAGCATTATCAAGAGCCTGCACAGCCACGTACTACAAATATGTTTGCACGCGAAAATGAAGCGCCAAAACGCATGCAAACCCAAGCTGACAGCTTAGGCTTTGATGACCTAGATCAAGATTTTGACGAGCTAGATACGCCGGTTGCACCGCGTAGCCAAGCTAATAATAACGAAAGCGCTCAAATGAGCGCAATGCGTGATGAAATGAACGCAATTCGCCAGTTACTAGAGCACCAAGTATCGGGTTTAATGCAGCAAGATATGGCGCGTCGCGACCCAACACGTGCATGCATGATTGATCGGTTAGTTGGCATGGGGATAGATAAAGACGTTGCAGAGCAAATGGCGTGTTTTATTCCTGATGACGTATCGCGCCAGCAAGGTTGGAAGGCATTATTACAAATGGTTGAAGATCAAATGCAGACCACCAATAATGAAATTCTTCGCCAAGGTGGTGTGTACGCACTTGTAGGGCCTACTGGTGTAGGTAAAACAACCACAGTTGCTAAACTTGCAGCATTAGGGGCACAAAAATATGGCGCCGACAAAGTCGCCCTTATAACGACAGATACTTACAGAATAGGTGCTTATGAGCAGCTTGCTACGTATGGCCGTATTATTGGTTGTGGTGTTAAACAAGTAAAAGATGCCAATGAATTAGCTGAAGTTTTATATCATTTACGTAATAAGCGTCTAGTATTAATTGATACAGCGGGTATGAGTCAACGTGATTTACGCTTAACTGAACAGCTAAACACCTTAATGCGTAACCAACGAGTAGATATACGTAGTTATTTAGTATTAAGTGCTACTGCACAAATAAATGTTCTACAAGAAACGGTGAGACATTTTAAAAAGGTTCAGCTAAGCGGTTGTATTTTCACTAAGTTAGATGAATCATTAAGTTTAGGTGAGATTATTAGTATAGCGATTCAAAATCGTCTTCCGATAGGGTATCTTACTAATGGTCAGCGTGTACCAGAAGATATTCGCGTTGCAAATGCTGAAAAACTAGTAAAAAAAGCTGAGCAATTGTATTTAAAAAGAGCAAAAGCACAACATTCAAGGCACCAAGCGGTGGCGCCAAGCACAGTAGGGATGTATGATTAACACAGTATTAGATCAAGCAAGCGGCCTGCGCAAAATGAGTCAAAACAATAACAACGGCGTAAAAGTTATCGCTGTCACCGGCGGTAAAGGCGGGGTGGGTAAAACCAACGTCTCATTAAATACTGCGATTGCTTTAGGACAGCAGGGTAATCGTGTATTAGTATTAGATGCCGATTTAGGCCTAGCTAATTGTGATGTAATGCTAGGACTACGTGTTGAAAAAAACTTATCTCATGTCCTTTCGGGTGAGTGCGAACTTGATGAGATTTTAGTTGAAGGCCCAGGCGGCATTAAAATAGTGCCTGCTACATCCGGCTCGCAAAGTATGGTGGAGCTAACCCCTTCTGAGCATGCGGGCTTAATTCGTGCCTTTAGTGAGCTTAATACAGAATTTGATATTTTAATTGTAGATACCGCCGCCGGTATTTCTGACATGGTGCTGAGCTTTTCTCGTGCAGCCCAAGATGTAATGGTTGTTGTGTGCGACGAACCGACCTCTATTACTGATGCTTACGCGCTTATTAAAGTACTTAGCCGCGAGCATGGCGTTTATAAATTTAAGATTGTTGCTAACATGGTGCGCAGCATGCGTGAGGGCCAAGAACTTTTTGCCAAGCTGTCAAAAGTAACTGACCGTTTTTTAGATGTGTCAATGGAACTTGTTGCGACCATCCCATATGATGAAAATATGCGTAAATCTACGCGTAAGCAAAAAGTCATTGTCGATCTTTTCCCTAACTCACCAGCAGCAGTCGCGTTTAAAACATTAGCGACAAAAGCAGTAAAGTGGCCTATACCTAATCAACCTTCAGGGCATTTAGAATTTTTCATTGAGAAGCTAGTAAACGGCTGATTATGACAACTTCGGTGAAAAGAGCTATGGGATATCAATCAACACAAAATTTAAATGTGATTGTTGAAAAGCATGCGTCGCTTGTCAAAAAAGTGGCGTGTCATTTGATAGCTCGTCTTCCTCCTAGCGTTCAGCTCGATGATTTAATTCAATCAGGAATGATAGGCCTTATTGAGGCCTCAAAAAACTTTGATGCCAGTAAAGGAGCAAGCTTTGAAACGTTTGCGGGTATTCGCATTCGCGGCGCTATGCTCGATGAAATGCGCAGGGGTGACTGGGCTCCTCGCTCGGTGCACCGTAAAAGCAGATTAGTCGCCGAAACCATCACAGAATTAGAAAATAGCTTAAATAGAGAGCCAAAAGATACTGAAGTAGCTGAAAAACTTGATATTTCGCTAGAAGAATACCATCATATTTTAAATGATGTTAATTCCAGTAAAGTGCTAGGTATAGATGACCTTGGGGTAGATGAAGATGTTATTAGCCCTGCAGGTCAAGATTTAGCGCTAGACAAACCATTTAATAATGTTAAAAATGAACGGTTTAATAATTCATTGTTAGAGGCGATAAAGTCTTTACCAGAGCGTGATGCGATGGTGCTTTCTTTGTATTACAACGATGAAATGAATTTAAAAGAAATTGGGCATATACTCGATGTAAGTGAATCGCGTGTAAGTCAGATACATGGTCAGGCGATGATTAAGCTCAAAGCAAAAATCAATGACTGGATAAACTAGTAGTAAGTAAATTATAGGTTAAGACCTCACCGGAGGATGTTTTGGATAAAAACATGAAAATTCTTGTTGTTGATGATTTTTCTACAATGAGACGTATTATAAAAAATCTGTTGCGTGACCTAGGGTTCACGAATGTTCAAGAAGCTGATGATGGCTCTACAGCATTACCTATGTTGCAAAATCAGGTTTTTGACTTTGTAGTAACCGATTGGAATATGCCAGGGATGCAGGGTATTGACTTGCTACGAGCTATTCGAGCTGATGATAAATTAAAACATATTCCGGTTTTAATGGTGACAGCAGAAGCTAAAAAAGAACAAATAATAGCGGCAGCGCAAGCAGGTGTTAATGGTTACATTGTTAAGCCATTTACTGCAGGTACTTTGAAAACTAAATTAGAAAAAGTGTTTGAACGCTTAGGTTAATGAGAGGAGAGGCTTATGTCAGCACCAGCTGCGCCTCAAATTACTTTAGAACAAGCTCGTCAGCTCGTTGTTTTTTTAGAAAACGGTGAGCAAGATAAAGCTGACCAATTAATTTTAGATACTGCCTCTCAAGAGCAATCGCAGCTTTTTGCCGAAGTAGGTAAGTTAACGCGTCAGTTGCACGAAGCTCTTAAAAGCTTTGAACTTGATACGCGTTTAACCGATTTAACTACTGATGCAATTCCGGATGCAAAAAAACGCTTAAACTATGTCATGGAAATGACAGAAAATGCAGCTAACAAAACAATGGATGCGGTAGAAGCAAGCCTCCCTATTGCACAGCAGCTAGCAGATGAAATTGCACATATTAAGCCTACTTGGGATAGGCTTATGAACCGTGAAATTGAGCTGGGCGAGTTTAAAACTTTATGCCACAGCATCGATAAATTTATGAATAGCTCTCATCACAAAACTGATGAGTTGCAGACTTTAATGACCAATGTACTCATGGCGCAGGATTTTCAAGATTTGACCGGCCAGGTTATCCGCCGAGTAATAGAGTTAGTCAGAGAAGTTGAAGAGAGTCTAATTCACCTTTTAACAGCATTTGCCGCACAAGATGACAGCACTGTTGAAAGTAAAGAACAACAAGAAACAGAAGAACTGGTTGCCGCACAAACATTAGCAGGTCCTGAAGGCCCTATTATTGATAAAGAGTCGCGAAGTGATGTTGTATCTGATCAAGACGAGGTCGACGACCTATTATCAAGTTTGGGCTTCTAAGAGGAGAGTAACTGCATGAGCTTTGAAGTCGATGAAGATATTTTACAAGACTTTCTTGTAGAGGCTGGAGAAATCCTTGAGCTTTTATCTGAACAGTTAGTTGAGCTAGAAAATAACCCAGAAGATACTGAGTTACTAAATGCTATTTTTAGGGGCTTTCATACCGTAAAAGGGGGAGCTGGCTTTTTAGCTATGACTGAGCTTGTAGACGCTTGTCATGGTGCTGAAAATGTATTTGACCTCTTGCGCCAAGGGGTTAGAACCGTTAATTCAGAATTGATGGATGTGATTTTACAAGCACTAGATACCATTAACGAAATGTTTGCTACTATTCAAAACCGCGAACAGCCAGACCCAGCAGATCCTCAATTATTAGAAACCCTTCATAAACTTGGTCAACCGCCTTCGGATGACGAGCTTACAGAAACAGTCCCTGAAGTTGTTGTACAAGAACCCGCAGCACCTGTTAATGCACCTGATGAAGAAGACCCATTTGCATTTGATGAATTATTTGATGTAGCAGGTTCAAGCCCTTCAGCAGATAGCACGCAGATTGATGAAATTACAGAAGATGAATTTGAAAGCTTATTAGATGAGCTTCATGGTAAAGGCCAAAGCCCGGTATCGCAACCAAGTGCAAGTGCAGAGCCAGACCCAAGTTCAGACATTACTGATGATGAGTTTGACAGTTTGTTGGATGAATTACACGGTGTGGGTAGTTTTGGCCCTGTTGCTGGCAATACCTCAAGCAAAGAGCCGGAAGTTAAAGATACTACACCACCTCCAGTGTCTGTTACAAATGATACTGGCGATGATGAAATCAGTGATGATGAATTTGAAGCATTGCTTGATGAACTGCATGGCAAAGGCGGAGCACCAGAATCAAAAGAAGCTGAGACACCTGCACCGCAGCCACCTAAGGCAGCACCTGTCGCACAAACGCCAGCAAAACCAGAGCCAGCACCAGTTGCTAAGCAAGCACCTGCGGCAAAAGCAGCACCAGCCCCTAAAATGGTTGATAAGCCAGCAAGCAGCGCAACTCCTAAAAAAGCGACGCCTCCGCCTGCTGAAACCACGGTACGTGTTGATACTAAGCGTTTAGATCAAATAATGAATATGGTTGGCGAGCTGGTATTAGTACGAAATAGGCTAGTCAGTTTAGCGACCAATACAGACAGTGAAGCGATGGGCAAGGCGATATCAAATCTTGATGTAGTCACCGCTGATATTCAAGGTGCAGTAATGCAAACGCGAATGCAGCCCATCAAAAAGGTATTTGGTCGTTTTCCTCGCGTTGTGCGTGATTTAGCACGCAGCTTAAATAAAGAAATTAACTTACAGCTTGTAGGTGAAGAAACCGACTTAGACAAAAACTTAGTTGAGGCATTAGCCGATCCGTTAGTGCATTTAGTGCGCAACTCGGTAGATCATGGTATTGAAATGCCCGCAGCGCGTGAGGCTGCGGGTAAACCTAGAACAGGTAATGTTACTTTATCGGCTTCACAAGAAGGCGACCATATTTTGTTAACCATTAAAGATGATGGTGCAGGGATGGACGCTGAAAAGCTGAAAAAAATAGCGATTAGTAAAGGCGTTATTGACCATGATCAGGCAAGTCGTTTATCAGACACTGAAGCATATAACCTAATTTTTGCGCCTGGTTTTTCGACCAAAGAAGAAATATCTGATATTTCTGGTCGTGGTGTAGGCATGGATGTAGTAAAAACTAAAATCACCCAGCTTAATGGCTCTGTTAATATCCAGTCTGAATTGGGCGTAGGTACAATTTTAGAGATAAAAGTCCCCTTAACGTTAGCTATTTTGCCTACACTTATGGTGATTGTTGGTGAGCAAACATTTGCGTTACCGCTTGCTGGTGTGAGTGAAATATTCCACTTAGATCTAACAAAAACCAATGTGGTAGACGGTCAGCTTACAATTATTGTTCGTAAAAAAGCGATACCCCTTTTCTATTTAGAGCATTGGCTAGTTAAAGATGCTGATTGCTCTCAGCGAAAAGCACAAGGTCATGTGGTGATTGTACAAATAGGTACACAGCAGGTTGGCTTTGTGGTTGATTCATTAATTGGCCAAGAAGAAGTTGTTATTAAGCCTCTTGATGCGTTATTACAAGGTACGCCAGGAATGGCTGGTGCAACAATTACATCTGACGGTGGTATTGCACTGATTTTAGATGTACCTAACATGCTTAAGCATTACGCAGGATAAAATGTAGGCATACATGTTTATGCCTACACATAAATTAATAAGAGAGCGCAATGGCCGTAAAAGTTTTAGTTGTTGACGATTCCAGTTTTTTTCGCCGCCGTGTAAGCGAAATTCTTGAACAAGATAGCGGTATTGAAGTGATAGGTTTTGCTGTTAATGGTAGAGAAGCCGTAGACAAAACAGCACAGTTACGTCCGGATATGATCACCATGGATGTAGAGATGCCTGTGCTTGACGGTATTAGCGCTGTGAAAGAAATTATGGCAAGCAACCCCACGCCAATACTTATGTTTTCTTCCTTAACTCGCGATGGTGCTACAGCAACGTTAGATGCACTTGATGCCGGCGCAATGGATTTTTTACCGAAAAAGTTTGAGGACATTGCCAGAAATAACGAAGATGCAATCAAGCTATTGCAAACTAAAGTGAAGGAAATTGGTCGTAGGCGTGCACCTCGTCCAATAAGGCCGTTAACATCAAGTAAGCCAGCTGGTTCACCAACGAGCAAACTAGCGACAACAAGTTCATCAGTAAAACAACCCGATAGAAGCTTTCAACGTGCCGCCCCAGTGCAAGCAACAGCTACATCCAGTATGCCCACGCGTGCTAGTGGTAAACATTATCAAATAGTAGCTATTGGCACCTCAACCGGGGGGCCTGTTGCTTTACAAACTATATTAACCCAGCTACCTGCTAATTTTGCCCACCCTATTTTGTTAATTCAACACATGCCTGCAGCCTTTACGCCTGCGTTTGCGGCACGATTAAATAGCCTTTGCAAAATACGTGTAAAAGAAGCACAACAAGGTGACAGACTAGAAGCTGGCACAGCTTATTTAGCACCAGGCGGGCAGCAAATGATGGTTGAGGGGCGAAGTGGTAATAAAACACTGCGTGTGTTTGAAGATAACAGTGAGCGTATAAGCTACAAACCTAGTGTTGATGTGACGTTTGCAAGTGTTGCTAAAAGCTATCAAGGAGATGCACTTGCAATTGTTTTAACAGGCATGGGAGCCGATGGGCGCGATGGCGCTCGAATGCTTAAGCAAGCTGGCGCAACAATTTGGGCGCAAGATGAAAAAAGCTGTGTTGTATACGGTATGCCGCAAGCTATTGCAAACGCAGGGCTTGCCTCAGAACATTTAGCCCTTAACGATGTAGCAGCAAGAATCAAAAGAGAGACAGGCTGTGGATAAGCTTTCTGTTTTAGGATTAGTCATCGCCCTGGGCGCCATAGCGATTGGTTATGCTTTAGAGGGGGGCGTTGTCACTGCGTTATTTAACGGCCCTGCACTTATTATTGTGCTTGGCGGCACCTTAGGCGCCGTTATGTTACAAACGGCTACAAGTACCTTTAAAAAAACGCTAAGTATAAGCCATTGGGTGTTTTTTGCACCACAAGACAATATTGAACAAGCCATAGAACAAATTAAAACGTGGTCGCACAAAGCTCGCCAAGAAGGCTACTTAGCACTAGAAAAAGAGGCACTTAGTCATCCAGACCCTTATGCAGCTAAAGGGCTTAATTTACTTGTCGATGGGTGTTCGGAGCAAAAGCTTCGCGACACTTTAGAAATAGACTTAATGCTTGAACGTGACCGTTTACTTGAAGCAAGTAGAGTGTATGAAGCTATGGGGGGTTATAGCCCAACAATAGGTATTTTAGGGGCCGTACTAGGTCTTATTCAAGCTATGTCATTTATTACCGACCCTCAAAAGCTAGGTGCAGGGGTTGCGACCGCTTTTATTGCAACAATATATGGGGTGGGGTTAGCTAACTTATTATTTTTACCTATGGCCAATAAACTTAAACAGCGCGTAGAGCAAAAAATGCTTTACCATGAAATGATGGCCGAAGGGGTAATAGCGATAAGCCTTGGCGAAAGTCCTATTAACATAGAATTAAAGCTTGAAGCTTATCGCACAGAGCGCCCTAATGTCGTGGTAGAGTAACTTTTATGTTACGCCGGCGCCTACGTCAATCAGCAGAAAAAAATCAACATACAGAACGTTGGTTGGTCTCTTATGCCGATTACATGACCATTATGTTTGCTTTTTTTGTGGTTATGTATGCCATTGCCATAAACAAAGAAGAAAGTTTTCAAATCCTCTCCGACTCTTTAGAACAGGTTTTTGACAAATCAGCAAGGCAGCAATCGCAACAAGGCGAGGGTGTTACGGGTGAAGGGTTACTTACAGACCGTGTGACCCCGGAGCACGAATTATTATATGGCGAGAGCATTCAAAAACAGGAGTCTGGCCCAGAGTTGCTAGATGGACAAAGTGATACCAGTAATATAAAACAAAAACATTTAGGTAAGCCGCTAGATAGCTTATTAACTAAATTACATTCAGCACTTATAGATGAGATTCGTGATGGAGAAGCAAGTTTAGAGCTCAACCAAGATTGGCTTATTATTGAGCTAAGCTCAGGAATGTTGTTCTCAAGTGGCAGTTCCGTGGCCCACGCGCGCGCTAAACAAGTCGTAAAAATTGTAAAAGATATTATTGCCCCAGTAGATAACTACATAAGAGTAAGAGGCTACACAGATAACGAAAGTATTCGTAATGAAATGTTTCGCTCTAACTGGGAGTTGTCAGTTGCACGTGCGACCTCTATTTTAGTTGAATTAGAAACGTTAGGAATTAACCCAGCGAGAATGGCAATAGAAGGGTATGGCCAATATTCACCTTTTGCCGATAACGACACCGCAGCGGGTCGTGCAGAGAATCGAAAAGTTGTTATTGCCCTTTCTAAGTATGGCTTAGTACAGCAAACCACCGAAAATGAAGCTGAGCCTGATGAGCAAGCGCAAAAAGAAGCGCCTGAGCCAGAGGTCGAACTTCCCTCTGATGATAACGCAATTAAAATAATTCGTTTACCTCATGGTGGCATCAGGATCACCACGCGCAATGAATAGTAATTAGGACTTAATGTGAAGATTTGGACAGTAGCAAATCAAAAGGGCGGTGTAGGTAAAACCACAACGGCTGTTAGTCTTGCGGGTATTTTAGCATTGCAAGGTAAACGCGTATTACTTATTGATACCGACCCTCACGCTTCACTTACGTATTATTTTGGTATTGATTCTGAAGATTTAGAAGTCAGTGTGTACGATATTTTTGCTCGCGGCACCTCAATGCAAAGTGAAGAAATATTGCAAGCTTTGTGCCCCTCTACAATGGAAAACCTAGATATATTGCCCGCAACGATGGCTATAGCAACTCTCGATAGAAGTATGGGCAATAAAACGGGGATGGGCTTAATTTTAAAAAAAACACTTGCAAAAATTAGTGAACATTACGATTATGCGTTGCTTGATTGCCCTCCTGTTTTAGGTGTTCTAATGGTGAATGCGTTAGCTGCCAGCGAACGTATTTTAGTGCCTGTGCAAACTGAGTTTTTGGCGCTCAAAGGGCTTGATAGAATGATGCGCACTATGGAATTAATGCAAAGCTCTCAAGCGAAACAGTACCAATATACTATAATCCCTACTATGTATGATAAGCGCACAAAAGCGTCGCTTGAAGCCTACAAAACGTTGCAAAATACATATAAAGATAAAGTATGGCCAGGGGTGATCCCCGTTGATACAAAGTTTAGAGATGCAAGCCTTGCACAAAAGGTACCCATAGAGTTTTGCCCACGTTCGCGTGGGGTATACGCTTATAAAGCGTTATTAGATTATTTAATTGGACAAGGTTAATGAATGAGTAAGCAATTATTTGCTAATGAAAAAGTAATGACTCAATACTTAGGGGCGCTCTTATGCGAAGACGAACCTGAGGAAAACCTTGAGCCTGTAGCTAAACTCCTTGAACAAGTACCTAGTGCCATACAAAACGACGAGGTACTTTTAAAACCCAAAGCGCAATTAAGCGTGACCGAGCAGCTTTATTCTGAGCAAGTAAAAGAGGCTATTAGTGACGTTGAGCCCGTTCCCTCTCAAACAGCGCCTATTGAGCCTGAGCCAGTAAATACACCTGAGGTGCAAACCTTGCAAAGTACAGAGCCTGCGCCTTTACTACATAGCCAAGAAGATTACTTTGAAGGAGAATTTCAGGCTCTATTTTTTGAAGTGGCTGGCTTAACATTGGCTGTTCCTTTAAAAGCGCTTGGGGGTATTCATCAATTAGGTGAGGTAAATCATTTATTTGGTAAGCCAAAGTGGTTTAAAGGCGTTATGCTTAATAGGGATGAAAAACTAAACGTAGTTGATACCGCCCGTTGGGTAATGCCAGAAAAGTACGATGAAAAGTTAGAGGCTTCTCTTAATTATCAGTATTTAATCACCCTGGGGGATAGTAACTGGGGGTTATTGGCCGAAAAGTTAATAAATAACATTACATTGAGTAAAGAAGATGTAAAATGGCGAAAAAACAGCGGCAAACGTCCTTGGCTTGCTGGTGTTATTAAAGAAAAAATGTGTGCTTTAATAGATGTAGATAATTTAAATGCACTATTAGAAAAAGGCTTAGATAGCCGTCAGTAGTAATGACCATTACGGGGTAACAGCATGAGCGAAGATAAACTATTATCAGCGAATAAAAACGCAGATAACAACGATGAAATTTTACAGTGGGTAACGTTTAAGCTTGAAGAAGAAACCTACGGCGTAAACGTAATGCAGGTACAAGAAATTTTACGTTATACCGAAATAGCCCCAGTACCTGGTGCGCCTTCTTACGTTATTGGTATTATAAACTTACGTGGTAACGTAGTTACTGTTATTGATACTCGAGCTCGCTTTGGCTTACCAGCTGCAGATGCGACTGATAACTCTCGCATTTTAATTATTGAAGCAGAAGAGCAAGTAATTGGTATTTTAGCTGATAGTGTATCTGAGGTTGTGTACTTACGCAGCTCTGAAATCGACAGCGCCCCAAATGTTGGTACCGAAGAAAGCGCTAAATTTATTCAAGGCGTGTGTAACCGCGATAACGAATTACTTATTTTAGTCGATTTAAATAAATTACTTAGCGATGACGAATGGGATGAGTTGAGCGATATTTAAGCTTTACCACTAAAATTATGTTGTTACTTAGTATCGCAATAATAGCGCTAGGGGCTGGTTTAATATCGCTGGCGCTAATTGTTGCATTAAAAAATAAACAGTCGGCAGAGCTTAATGCAGTATCACAGCAATTAAAAGATACCTCAGAGCAAACACATATATTACGTAGTGAAGTGTCTGAGCTCAGAACAGGGCTTTTAAGTATTGGTAAGCGTGTACTTGAAGTTGAGCAACAAAATCAAGAGTTGATGCAACAACAAGCTGCTCAAAAATATGACGACCCAGACGCAAAAATATATTCTCGAGCTGTTAAAATGGTTGAGCTTGGTGCAGATTTAGATGAGGTGATACGCGAGTGCGAGCTTCCTAGGGCTGAGGCTGAACTATTATTTTCGTTACATAAACAAAAAGACGCCTAGCGTCTTTTTTGCTTTTAACTAAACACAATATCAATGTGCAGTAATACTTAATAAGAGGGAGATAAAATTCACCCATCTGTTTATGCCTTTACATTTAGCTTACCTTGAAAGTCTTGCCAGCCAGGTGGGAACTGCCCACGAAGCACGTACGAAAAAGCAATCAATTCAGCAATAACATAATAAAGCTCTTTGGGTATTTCCTCTCCCAATTCTAAGTGTGAGAGTGTTTTAGCAAGTGCTTCATCTTGGTGGATCATAATGCCTTTTTGTTTTGCAGCAGCGATTATTTCATCAGCCAACTCGCCAAACCCTTTTACACTTACTGCTGGGGTACTTCCCGCTTCATACAAGAGGCCAATAGCTGATTTATTATTTGCTGCAAAATTAGAGGAGTCAGTCATGTTATACCTTAATATTTATAATGGCATGCGATTGATAAAACGCTTGATGACTCGCATCTCCACGTTTTAAGTTTAGCTCGCCTACTTGCAAGCCATGTTGAGCTAATTTAGCCCTGAGGCTATCTAAATGAGGATGTGCAATTGCACTTACTTCTTGGCTAGAGGCTAGCAGCTGGCAATCGAGCGCTTTGTCCATAAGCTCAGCCACTATTTGTAATTGCCCTTGCTGTGCATAATCAAAATTTAATCTAACAAACCACACGTTTTTTTCGGTTTTATCTACACTGGCCTTTTTATATTGCCCTAAGGTTATTTCTGTTTGTCCCGCTTCAGGCGGAAGTTTCATTGGAAATAAAAACTGTGCTAGCGGGTTTGTGTCGTTTTGCTGGTTTGGTGTAGTTACTTGCACTTGGCTAAGGGTATTTTTAACCTGTAGTAGCTCTGGGGCAAGTTCTTGTATGTGTGTTTGTTGAAGTTGTTCTAATAGTTTATCCGCGCCATTACCTACTTTAAAAGTAGGTAAAAGCACGTTAAGTAGGGCATCCACTCCGGTGTGGTTGTTAAACGTTAGTGAAGTACTCGATTGGCTTATTATTGGCGCCGCTAAAATAGTCACCGCAAGCTGCTCAAGTCCTTTTGTAAAGCTACTTTGTAGTGTGTCGTTTGGCGTAGTAAGCGGCTGTAAGGTACTTAAAAGCTCTCGCTGTATGGTTGCTGGGTGAACATTATTACTAGAGACCATTCTATTAAAAGCTTGATTTACCAAACGTGTTAGATCAGGTGTATTTTGAGTCGCTTTACTTGCTATGTCAGTAATTTGGCTACTCAACAATGTTGTAGGGTTAGAAGCGCTATTTGGGCGCTCACTCTCTGTTGGTAAATTTAAAAGCGAAGTTAAAAGCTTGGCTTCAATCGGTTGTAATTGCTGACTTGGTGCGGTTTTAAAAAGCGAGTGAGGTAAACCGGGTTGATTCGAAGTATTTACCTGTGATGTTGTGGCATTTAATGTTTTTAAACTCAGCGGCCCAGAAGGAATGCCTTGCGTACTTATATATGTTGGTTGAGCGCTCACTGCTTGTGGCTGAGCCATGTTGTTTGCTGATTGCCATAACGACACACTGGCCTTTAGTTGCTGGGTTATTTGCACTAAAGGAGGAAGCTGCGCAAAGTGTTTAGCTAAAGGGCTGTTAGGAGTATAAGAATGATTAGCAACTTCAGCGGTTATATTTAGCTTGCTTAAATTAGGGTTTGCTAACGGGTTTATTTGTGTAGGCGTTTTGTTTACATCAAGATTAGCTTGTTGAGCCTGCAAAGGTGACGTTTTACTCGCAAAGGGTTTGCTTTCAAAGTATTTAACGGCATCGTTAATTCGCGTTTTTAAATCACTAAAGCTGCTTTGTAACCATGATTTTATAGGGCTCTGTGCACTTAACTGCGGGCTTGTTTTATCAGCGGGGGGGCTGGTTGCATTTTGCTGCTGTGATAAAACCAAGTCGGTAAAGGATTTACTAAATGAGTTGTTAAGTGCGACCTGCATATTGGGTAAGTTAGTTTTAATGAGCAGCTTATCTGCTTGATGAGTAATATTTACTGCCACGGGTTTACTGGGCAATTCACTAAGTTGTTTATTAGTGATTGGAGTGGTGAACGAGCCGCTATGCTGAGGGTGAGAAATAATAGCTAATTTAGGCGTTGCTTGTAGTTTCGCGCTAGGCAGTAAGTTAGTTAATAGCTGCGTAATTTTATGTTGGCTGAGAGTTTGAGTATGAACGGAATCAGCAAAACGGTTAATAACATTTATTTGTGCGCCTTTATTAGTGGTATTAATAAGTACCTGTAATGGCTGCTCGGTATTTAATAGTTGTGCGGTTTCTTTGTTAATTGCAATACTGGCATTAAGGCTAGGTATTATAAGCTGTGGTGACGGCGAAAGCTTAATATTAACAGGCAAGGGTTTGCTTTGTATTTCACTACCGGTACTTACATAATTTAAAAAACGCTGCAGTTGAGATGCGTTGCTAAGTGTAATATTGGTATTGTTGGGAGTTATATTTAGCTGCTTTCCATCAGCGCTGAGCTGTATGTTAGCACTTGCTATTTTGTCTGTGTTTTGAGAGGCATGGGTAATGCCTAAACGTAGTGTTTGCCAGTGTTTATCAATTAATACATCGAGTGTAATTGAACCTTTTGAAAACTGAATATTTTTAGCCGCAAGTACCTGCTCGGGTAATTGTACTAATTCGTCTGAAGTGCTCGGGGCGCTTTGGTTATTAACCAATGAATTAGATAATGTGATTTGCGTTGGATTATTCATTATTTTAAATCAAGTTTTCGCTAATTTTCGTGAATCGATTTTAAAGCAATATTCGTATTACCCTATCATTATGGTAGACTAACGCCTAATTTTTGGCATAGAGAAACGTCATCTTGTTACACATTAAGTCCGTCACCTGCATCAAGCAAGAACGTTGTTTGTTTGCGGATCTTAATTTTAGCCTAAATAGCGGTCAAATCATGCAATTAGCGGGTCCTAACGGGGCTGGCAAAACATCATTATTGCGTATTGTCGCAGGCTTTAGTGTGCCTGATGAAGGCGCTATTTTTTATAAACAGCAAGCTATTACCAAACATTATGAAGAGTACGCCAGAGACTTACTATTTATAGGCCACAAAACCGGTGTTAATGCACAGCTCAGCGCACTGGAAAACGTAAGTCATTGGTTACACATTAATGGCTATACAAATGAGCCCGACTTATATCCAATGTTAGCTAAGCTTGGCTTAGTGGGCCTTGAAGATGTGCCAGTAAGAATGCTCTCTGCAGGGCAGCAGCGTCGTGTCGCTTTAGTGCGCTTATGGTTAAGCGATGCAAAACTATGGGTGCTTGATGAACCCTTTACTGCACTTGATAAAAATGGCGTTGCATTTTTACAACAACGTTTTTCTGAGCATTTAAAAAGTGGTGGCGCTATTTTACTCACAACCCATCAAGATTTAACAACACAGTTTGAAAACCTACAAACGGTGACCTTGGAGTATCGTTACTGATGACTCGTCAACATTCATATTGGCTGCTGTTTAGTGCGGTATTTAGTAAAGATGTAAAGCTTGCGTTTCGCCAGCGTGCTGAAATTATCAATCCTATCTTGTTTTTTCTCATTGTTATTTCGTTATTTCCGTTAGCAATAGGCCCAGAGCCCGGTCTATTAAACAGAATGGCGCCAGGTATTATTTGGGTAGCCGCTTTGCTCTCTACTATGCTTGGGCTCGATAAATTATTCAGAGACGACTATAACGATGGCTCGTTGGAGCAGTTAATCGCTTCATCGTATCCGCTATCCCTCACCGTGTTGGCCAAAGTCGCGGCGCATTGGGTTGTTACCGGTTTACCATTAGTATTAATGACACCGTTATTTGCTTTATTGCTTAATTTAGAGAGCTCAGCGCTGTTAGCCACCGTATTAACATTATTATTAGGCACGCCATTATTAAGCTTTATTGGTGCTATTGGGGCTGGCCTTACTGTGGGATTACAAAAAGGCGGCATTTTAATGAGCCTATTAGTGTTGCCTTTGTATATCCCTGTTTTAATTTTTGCAACGTCAGCCATTGATACCAGTACTATGTCGCTGGATTATAGCGGGCAGCTTGCCATTCTTGGGGCCATGTTAGTAGTTGCTATTATGTGTGCACCCATCGCCATATCGTCAGCATTAAAAGTGAGTGTAAGTTAATATGTGGAAGTGGTTACATCCCTACGCAAAAGCAGAGCGCGCATATCAATTATGTAATACGTTACTGCCTTATTTTGCCGTTGTTACGGTTATAAGTATGCTTGTTGGTTGGATTTGGGGCTTAGGTTTTGCGCCAGCTGATTACCAACAAAAAGACAGTTACCGTATTATTTTCATTCATGTACCGTCGGCTATTTTGTCTATGGGCGCATATTCTTCTATGGCTATTGCAGCCGTGGTTGCTTTAGTGTGGCAATTACGTAACGCCGAACTTGCAGTCATTGCTATTGCCCCGGTAGGAGCATGTGTAACTGCTATTGCGTTAATTACAGGCGCAGCATGGGGCAAACCTATGTGGGGCGCTTGGTGGGTGTGGGATGCACGTTTAACCTCTGAGCTTATTTTATTATTTTTATACTTAGGTGTACTTTCGCTTTATCATGCATTTGAAGATAAAAAGTCAGCAGGGCGAGCGGCGTCTATTTTGGCCATTGTTGGGGTTATTAACCTACCTATTATTCATTATTCTGTTGAGTGGTGGAATACCCTACATCAAGGCGCAACAATCACAAAGTTTGACACCAAAGCTATTGACCCTAGTATGTTTTGGCCGCTTATGGTGAATATTTTAGCGTTTGGTGCTTTTGTTGGCACTGTAACGTTAATTCGTTTAAAAAATGAAATATTACAACGTGAAAAGCATCGACCGTGGGTTCGAGCCTTGTTAAGTAAGGGGTAAATTATGCAGTTTGACTCTTTTTCTGATTTTATTGCAATGGGGGGCTACGGGTTTTACGTGTGGCTTTCTTTTGGTACGTGCGCCTTAATTTTGTTGGGCATTTTATTTAGCTCTTTACGTGATACAAAACGTATTATGGCCTCAGTAGAGCAGCAAGTTGCGCGCGAAGCGCGAATTAAAAAAGCGAAGCAGGAACAAATCTCATGAACCCTAGACGTAAAAAACGCCTATTGGTAATTATTGCTGTGTTGTTTGGCATTGGTGCTTCTATAGGCTTAGTACTTTATGCACTTCAAGAAAACATTAACTTGTTTTACACACCGAGCGAGCTAATAGAAGGCAAAGGCCCAGATAAAGAAAAACCGCAAATAGGGCAAAAGTTGCGTATAGGCGGTATGGTTGTGCCAGGTTCTGTTATTCGTAATGAACAAAGTTTGCAAGTCAGCTTTAAACTAATAGATACAGGGCCATTGGTTACAATTAAATACCAGGGCATTTTGCCTGACTTATTTCGCGAAGGCCAAGGTATTGTAGCGCAAGGTGTGCTTGTAGAGCCAAACGTGATTGAAGCTTTTGAAGTACTGGCTAAGCATGATGAAGAATACATGCCAGCAGAAGTAGCAGAAGCCGTAAAGGGAATTAAACACGAAAAACCAAAATACAACCTAGATAGCGGTAGCTAATATGATCCCAGAACTTGGTTATTTTTCTTTAACGCTTGCCATGGTGTTAAGCGTTTTACTGTGTATTTTTCCGCTGTGGGGCGCACATACCGGTAATCTTCGTTTAATGCGTGCGGCCCCGTCTTTAGCCGTAGGGCAATTTGTATTTGTCCTTCTCTCATTTGCTGCGCTTATCTATGCCAGCTTAACAGATGACTTTACGGTATCTTATGTAGCGTATCATTCAAGTAGTACCTTGCCTTGGTATTATAAAATCACCTCTACATGGGGTGGGCACGAAGGTGCGATTTTACTGTGGCTTGTAATGCAAGCAGGGTGGAGCGCCGTGGTTGCTATACGCTCTAAAGCACTGCCTTGGGTATTACGTGCACGTGTTTTAGGCGTGCTTGGCTTTTTAGGTGTGGGTTTTATGATGTACACACTACTGCTTTCGAGCCCATTTGAGCGTTTACTGCCATATTTTCCTGTTGAAGGACGTGATTTAAATCCACTATTACAAGACCCTGGTATGATCATTCATCCACCGTTACTTTATATGGGATATGTAGGATTATCGGTTGCGTTTTCCTTTGCTATTGCAGCACTTTTAACCGGTAAACTTGATAACACTTGGGCTAAATGGTCACGCCCATGGACGATGACTGCTTGGGGCTTTTTAAGTTTAGGAATAACCATAGGTAGCTGGTGGGCTTACTCTGAGCTTGGCTGGGGTGGCTGGTGGTTTTGGGATCCGGTAGAAAATGCATCGCTCATGCCTTGGCTAGTCGCTACGGCTTTATTGCACTCTCTGAGCGTGACAGAAAAACGCGGTGTATTTAAATCGTGGACTGTGCTGCTTGCTATCGCTGCATTCTCGCTGAGCTTATTAGGTACTTTTATTGTTCGCTCGGGCATTATTGTATCGGTGCATGCATTTGCCACAGACCCCGATAGAGGTTTATTTATTTTAGCCTTTTTAGGCATTGTGGTTGGTGGCGGTTTATCGTTGTATGCGCTGCGCGTATCACAAGTTAAGAGTGAAGGTCGTTACAAGTTTGTATCTCGCGAAGTAGCGTTGTGGTTAAACAATATATTCTTAGTCGTGGCTACATTAATTGTTCTTTTAGGTACTTTATTACCTATGGTACACAAAGAAATGGGTCTAGGCAGTATTTCTATTGGCGAACCGTTCTTTAATAAAATGTTCGCCATTTTATTAGTACCTTTTGCCATATTAATGGGAATAGGGCCTTTTCTTCGCTGGAAACAAAATAAGTGGGCTGTACTACAAAATAAAGTATTCGTAGGCGTGCTAGTAAGTGTTGTTATTACCTGTGCGTGGTTGTTCTCAAGCTACGATGTAGTAAAACCGCTTACATTACTAGCCACCACCTTAGGTGTGTGGGTTGCTGTCTCTACTGCCATAGATTTATATGCTAAGGCGTCGGTTCACGGAACACTAAAAGAAGGCGTTAAGCGTTTAGGGGTCAGCTACTGGGCGATGGTGCTAGGTCATGTTGGTTTAGCATTTGTTATTGCGGGTGTTACGCTGACTTCGGCGTACTCGGTAGAGCGTGATGTGTCTATGAAGCAAGGCGATATTGTTACGCTAAACCAATACGAATACCGATTTGATGGTGTTAAATCAATACGCGGCCCTAACTACAGTGGTCATGCTGGTGTCGTGTCGGTATTTAATGACAATGAACTAGTGACTGAGCTGCATGCAGAAAAGCGTAAATACGATATTGGTATGCAATTTATGACCGAAGCGGCAATTGATGCTGGTTTTACTCGTGACCTATATTTAGCGCTGGGTGAGCAATTAAGCAAAGGGGCATGGTCACTGCGTATTTATCACAAACCGTTTGTGCGTTGGATGTGGATAGGCGGTGTACTTATATCGCTTGCAGGGTTTATGATTTTATTTGATAAACGCTACCGTACCTCAGCAAGTACACGTAAAAAAGCGTTGGAGAATGCGTAATGAACCGTAAAATTTTAGCTTTAGCGCCGTTATTAATATTCATATTTTTATGTGTATTCTTATATCAAGGTTTGTTTGCCAACCCGCGTGAAATTCAAACCGGAAGACTAGGCCAAACGATGCCTGCGTTTAACCTGCCGGATTTAATGCAAGATAATAAGCGCTGGACAGATGAAAGCCTAAAAGGCGAAGTTTATTTACTTAATGTATGGGGGACTTGGTGCCCTACATGTTTAGTTGAACTAGGGTATTTAACTAAGCTACGCGAGCAAGGCGTAAAAATTATTGGTTTGTACTATGTACAAGGGTACGATGCCGATTTTGATGGCCCATTTGATATGCAAGCTTTGCGCACCGATGTGAGCGATATGCTCAGCCGTGCTGGCGACCCATACCAATTTAATATTTTAGACTTGCACCGTACCTTGTCATTAGATTTAGGTGTATCGGGTGCCCCTGAAACATTTTTAGTGGATAAAACGGGTAAAATTTTATTACACCATACGGGAGATCTAAATCCGCGCGTATGGCGTGCTAAATTTGCCCCGGTTATGCAGGAGCTAAATTAATGCGAGTGTTTTTATTAACCCTGAGCTTTTTTATAAGTATGGCAGTGTATGCCGAGCAAGATCGCTATCAGTTTGACAATAACCAACAAGCCGTGCGCTTTGAAGAGTTAACTAAAGAGCTTAGGTGCCCTAAATGTCAAAACCAAAATATTGCAGACTCTGATGCCATTGTTGCAAAAGATTTACGCGACAAGGTACTTGCGCTGGTAAAAGAGGGTAAAACAAAAGACGAAGTTATCGATTACATGATAGACAGATACGGTTATTTTGTTCATTACGACCCGCCTGTGACACCAGCTACATTAGTGCTGTGGGTTTTACCTGTACTTATTGTAATTTTGGGGTTTGGTTTTATTGTAATTCGTCAACGTAAGGCGTCAGTTAAGCAAACCTGGAACAGCGACGATGAAGCAAGACTTGCTAAATTAATTGCAGAAAATAAACGCCAGGAGCAAATTTAATGATTTTAATGTGGGCGTGTTTTGCCTTACTCATACTCATTGCACTGGCATTTATTATGGTGCCTTTTTTAAAAAAAGAGCGCGTTCAAACCATTACTCACAATGCTAATGCAGAATTGATCAGCATTTACGAGCAGCGTTTAGTTGAGCTGCAAAATGACTTAGATAATCAACGTATTGATGCACAAAGTCATAACGAATCTGTTATTGAATTAAAGCGTCGTTTATTGAACGAGCTATCACCAGAAAAATCGCTTAATAGCAAAGGTAATAATCGTATTTTTGCTTTAACTGGCGCAGCATTTTTATTAGCCCTCACCGGTGTTTTTTACACCTTTACAGGGAGCCAACAACAAATAGCCGCGTGGTATGATGCAATGGATAACCTTGCTGATTATGGCGAGCGTGCTGTAATGCAAAAAGGTGAGCCACTTACTCAAAACGAGTTACAAGCCTTTGCTTTAGCTTTGCGTACTAAACTTAGCGAATCTGGTGATGACGAAGTTGCATGGATGTTACTCGGGCGTGTAGCTATGTCGTTAAACGAATTCGACATGGCACAGCAATCGTTTGATAAAGCACTGCGAATAAACCCTGACAACATGCAAGTACTCATTAGCTACAGCCAAGTTTTACTGCTTGAAGGTAGTGAAGAGAATATGACGCGTGCAGCGGGTATGCTATCTAAAGTGCTAAAGGTTGAGCCGACAAATCTTGATGCTATTTCCTTATTAGCGCTCATTGCTTATGAGCGCAAGGACTGGCCGCAAGCTAAAGCGGCGTTCGAGGTACTACTTGCTAGCATGGATGAAAGCGATACGCGTTACTCAATGATAGCGCAGCGTATTTCTGATATTGAACAACAAATGCAAAATGAGGGTTCTGTAATGCCTGTCTCTGCTAACAGTGCTATTAATGTTACTGTGAGCTTAGCAGATGAGCTTTTAGATAAGCAGCCACAGCAGGGGACTTTATTTATTTTTGCAAAGGCTGCTCAAGGCTCTCCTATGCCGCTAGCGGTTGTTAAACTTAATGAATACAGTTTTCCGCTCACAGTGCAACTCACTGATGCTAATGCAATGGTTGATGGGTTAAACTTATCAAGTGCAAAAGATATTGTGATTACAGCGCGGATCTCAATAGATGAGTCAGTTATGCCAAGTAGTGGTGAGTTAGAGGGTCACTCTGAGGCACTGCAACGTGAAAACGTAAGTGACTACCAACTTCAAATTAATACATTAATACCTTAAGGACAGTAGATGTTAAAGCATAGTTTTACTTTTTTATGTTTATTGGTGCTAGCCGGATGTGCGCAAGTGCCAGAAAACAAAGTTGATGAGCGAGACCCGCTGCAAAGCATAAACCGTCCATTGTACGACTTTAATATGGACATTTTAGATGCTTATATTTTACGCCCTGTAGCTGTAGGGTATGTAGAAGTAACCCCTGTACCTGTACGCAATGGTATTGTTAACTTTACCGATAATATTAGTGCGCCTGTTGATATGATAAATGCTGGGCTACAAGGTAAGGCAGGTAACGCAGGCGTGAGTTTAGCGCGTTTTTTAGTTAACTCTACGGTAGGCGTATTTGGTATTTTTGATGTTGCAAGCTCATTAGGACTTGAACTTGTAGATGAAGATTTTGGCCAAACATTGGGCGTGTGGGGCGTTGGTGATGGCGCATATATTATGTTGCCAGCAATGGGTCCGACAACAGCACGCAACTTAACAGGCGATGTAGTCGATAACTTTGTGTTACCAGAAATAGCGCTGACTACGCCGCAAACTATTTTGGTGTTTGCGCTAAAAGCGGTTGAAGCTCGTGCGGCACTTATCCCGCAAGAAGGCCTACTTAATGACTCACTTGACCCGTACTTGTTTGTTAAAGACATATACTTTCAGCGTCAGCTTTATGAGCTATACGATGGCAACCCGCCAATTAAAGAAGAGCCTGAAGACTTTGATGAAGACTTCTTAGAAAGCTTATAAATAATAGCCATAAAAAATGCCAGCAATTGCTGGCATTTTTTTATGTGTAATTTGAGCTTAAATAAACGAGCACGTGTTTATTATTCTTTAACCATCAGCTGCATTTGCTCATTTACCCAGGTTAGGGCGTCATGGTATGCATTGGCCACTTCTTCGCCTAAATTTAACTGTTTAGCAATTTCGTTGGCGGCTTCCCAGTCTGCGTGCTCATAAAACTTAACCAAGTTTAGATACTGAGCAAGCAGGCCTTCGTCATTTAAGAGCGCTGCTTTGATCTCTGCAGAAAGCGGAAGCTTTTGCATAACGCTTTCCATGGTTTCATCTAAAATGGCATCCATAAGCGACATCATGCCGGTTAAAAAGGCCATACCGGTGTCTTTAAACTGGCCATGTGAAATAGCAAGTAGTTCGCCAAACCGTGCACGCGTTAGCGAAAGCCTGATTAGCTCTACGGGTTTATCCGCCGATACTTGCGCTGCAAATAGCAAAGATAACAGCTTTTTAATTTCGTTAGCGCCAAGTACGATGAGTGCTTGTTTAATTGTGTTTATTTCTGCTCTGCGTGCAAACGCAGCAGAGTTTGAATAACGCAATAACTTGTATGATAGATTTACATCACGTTCAAACACATCGGTGATCTTTTTAAGATCCATTTCAACAGATGAGGTTTCGTAAAGTAGCTCTGCTAATGCCATTTCTGATGGCGGTAGCGCTTTACTTTGTACCATTTCAGGCTTTGAAAAAAAGAACCCCTGAAAATACTCAAATCCAAGCTCAAGGGCTAAGTTATAAGCCTCATAGGTTTCTACTTTTTCAGCTAAAAGCTTGATGTGTGGATAGGCTTTAATATCGTTAATTATGGTTTTTATTGCACTTTCGTCAGTGGTTAAAAAGTCTATTTTTATAATATTGATAAACGGGTAAAAATGGCGCCATACAGGCTGATGAACATAGTCATCTAGTGCCAGTGTATAGCCTTTTTCGTTTAGCTCTTTGACTATAGCGAGTAAACGTTTACCTGGTTGCACTGTTTCAAGGATTTCTACAACAACCGTCTCTTTCCCTAACATCGTAGGGTAACCTTTTAGCAAAGTTTCCAGAGTAAAGTTAATATAGGCGGGCTTATTGCCAGTCAAATCTTCTAAACCAAAATTAAATTGACTTCCTTCGATTAGCTTCGTTGTTGCTTCGTCACCGTCTATGTCTGGAAATACATTATCCACGCCATCACGAAATAATAACTCGTAACCAACAAGCTCCTTTTCGCGGTCTAAAATAGGTTGGCGTGCAGCATAAAAATACATAAATAGTTCCGTACAAATTAATAATAAATAGCAATGGCTATAATATATGGGAAAACACTCTAAATAGCATTAGGTAATTATTATTGATTTAATGAATTGTTATTAAAAATTAGCTATATATGTAAATAAATTTACCATATATCGGGTGTTTGAGGGTTAAATAGTCAATAAGGCTGTTTTTTGTTCACTTCAGTGTAACAAGTTGGAGTTATCACCTTTAAGCATGATATAGTCAAGACGGATGGTTTTTACCCCAATAGTGTCTTTATTATAATATTTTAAGAGTCATTATTAGGATTAAAAGCCTGTTTTATACAACTTTGTGGAGGCGAATTTGGAAACAGGAATGATTATTTCACTGGCATTGTATTTTGTAGTCATGCTTGGCATTGGACTTTATGCATACAAACAGTCTACAAGTGATGTATCGGGTTATATGCTGGGTGGGCGTAGCTTATCTCCAAGTGTTGCAGCATTATCTGCTGGCGCATCGGATATGAGCGGTTGGATTCTAATGGGTTTACCCGGCGCAATGTTCGTTACTGGCTTTAGTAGCACATGGATAGCAATTGGTTTGGTTATTGGTGCATGGTTAAACTACTTTTTAGTTGCGCCTCGTTTGCGTGTTTACACTGAAAAAGCAAGCGATTCAATCACCATTCCAGACTACTTCTCTAATCGTTTTAATGATAAATCAAACCTTTTACGTGTAGTTTCTGCGGTAGTAATTATTGTTTTCTTTACGCTTTATACATCATCGGGTGTTGTAGCAGGCGGTAAATTGTTTGAAAGCTCATTTGGCTTAAGTTACGAAATGGGTTTATACATCACCACTGGTGTTGTTGTTTTATATACCTTATTTGGTGGCTTTTTAGCTGTTAGCTTAACGGACTTTGTGCAAGGCTGTATTATGTTTATCGCCTTGATACTTGTACCAACTGTTGCTTACTCTTTATTAGAGCAACCGCTAGAGTCGACTCTCCATAGTGTTAATCCAGATATGCTTAATTGGATAGGCGCAGGCTCTGCACTAGGTATAATTTCGGCAATGGCATGGGGCTTAGGCTACTTTGGTCAACCTCATATTATTGTGCGTTTTATGTCTGTGCGCAGCGTAAAAGACATGCCAACGGCTCGCCGTATCGGTATGACATGGATGATAGTTGCAGCGATTGGTGCTGTGGGTACTGGTTTATTTGGTGCCGCGTATACATACGAAAACAACATTGTTGTTGACGACCCTGAAACCATTTTCTTAATTCTTTCTGAATTATTATTCCACCCATTAATTGCTGGTTTTTTATTGGCGGCTATTTTAGCTGCAATCATGAGTACTATTTCTTCTCAGTTACTTGTTAGCTCAAGCTCATTAACAGAAGATTTTTATAAAACGTTTTTACGCAAAGAAGCAAGCGACACTGAGCTTGTTACTGTAGGGCGCGTTAGTGTTGCTGCGGTTGCACTGTGTGCGATTTACTTAGCGTATGATAGAGACAGCTCAATATTAAGCTTAGTAAGTAATGCATGGGCAGGTTTTGGTGCGGCATTTGGCCCACTGGTTCTATTTAGCTTGTACTGGAAACGCATGAACTTTGAAGGCGCTCTAGCAGGTATGATTGTAGGTGCTGGTACGGTTCTGTTTTGGATTTACTCACCATTTATGATTGATGGGCAAAGCTTAAGTAGTTACATGTACGAAATTGTACCTGGCTTTATTTTGGCAAGTATTGCAATTGTAGTGGTAAGTTTAGCGACGAAAGAACCAGCGCAAAACATTACTTCGCTATTTGATGAAGTTGAAAAGGAACTTTAATTAAATAACGTACTATAAGTATAAAAAAAGCCACCTAATTTAATTAGGTGGCTTTTTTATTGCTCGTGTTTTATTGAAACATCATAATCAATAGTTATTTAGCGGGTAATACAGTACTTTCTACGCTGCCAAAACCAATACGTGCAAAGCCTTCTCTTTCACACCAGCCGCGCATAATTACATTATCGCCATCTTCTAAAAAGCTGCGTTGCTCACCATTACTCAGGGTTATTTTTTCTTTTCCACCACGAGAAAGCTCTAATAAAGAACCCGCTTCTTCATGTGTAGGGCCAGACTGTGTACCTGAGCCGAGCATATCACCGGGCATAAAGTTACAGCCATTTACTGTGTGATGAGCCACCATTTGCGCCACTGTCCAGTATGAATGTTTAAAGCTTGAGGCAGAGACCTGCGTGGGTTGGTGGTTTTCATCACGCATTTTTTGGGTCTGAATTTTAACATCCATTTGAATATCAAACGCACCTTGCTCGCGGTTAGCTGCAGATTCTAGGTACGGCATTGGTTGCGGGTCGTTTTCATCACGTGTCCACGCCGTTCTAAAAGGCGCCAGTGCTTCAGTGGTAACAATCCAAGGCGATACGGTTGAGGCAAAGTTTTTAGCTAAAAACGGACCTAATGGTTGGTATTCCCATGCTTGTAAATCTCGTGCCGACCAATCGTTAAATACACAAAAACCAAATACATGGTTTTCAGCGTTTTCAATGGCGATAGCATCACCCAGTGCATTACCTTTGCCTAAGTAAATGCCAAGCTCTAACTCATAATCTAGGCGTTTACATGGGCCAAATGAGGGGGTATCTGCATCGGGGGCTTTAGTTTGCCCTTTAGGGCGGTGAAACGTTTGCCCCGATACATCAATAGATGATGAGCGACCATGATAGCCAATCGGCACCCATTTATAGTTTGGTAAAAGCGGGTTATCAGGGCGGAATAAACTACCAACGGCCGTTGCATGGTAAATTGAGGTATAAAAGTCGGTGTAATCACCAATACGACATGGCAGTGAAAACTCTATATCAGCTTGCGCAATAAGGGTACTTTGCATGTCTTTTTGTTGCTGTGCGCCTTCGCGTAATGCCTTTGAAAGTGCTAAACGAAGTGCTGACCAATACTGACTACCTAAACCCATAAATGTATTTAATGTTGATTCGCTTGCTGCATCAAGGGCTGTTTTAGCGTCACCGGTAAAAATGTTTAAGCGGCTCAATTTTGCTAAATCAATAACCTGATCGCCAATAGCAACCCCGCCTCTGAATTCCTCATTTGTGTTTTTAGTACGAAATTCTGCAAAAGGTAAATTTTGAATCGGGAAGTCACAGCCTTTAATATTGGCCGACTCTACCCAGCTGGTTAAATTAATGTCGTGGGTTTCGTTAATTTGGCTCATTACTTATCCTTTAGGTTTGATGTGAGGTGCATGCATTTATTTAAGCATACTTGTATCTTGCACCCTACTTTTTAAATATTAAAACGACAAAAAGCAGCGAAGATCGCTGCTTTTAATTTACTCAAAAAAAGTTATAAAACGCCGCGACGCTTTTGGTCTCGCTCAATTGACTCAAACAATGCTTGGAAATTACCTTCACCAAAACCACCGTCATCTACACGCTGGATCATTTCTATGAAAATAGGTCCAAATAAGTTTTTAGAGAAAATTTGTAATAGGTAGCAATTTTCACTTTGGCTATCGACTAATATTTGATGCTCGCGAATTTTTTCTTTGTCTTCTGCAACCCAAGGCACACGGTCAAAAATAGTGTCGTAGTACTCAGGAATAATGTCTAAAGTAGCAATGGTCGATTTATCAAGCTTATCAAGTGAGCTTACTAAATCGTCAGTTAAAAACGCGAGATGTTGTACACCAGGACCATTATATTCGCCTAAGTACTCATCAATTTGATTGTTGTTATTGCCTTTACCTTCATTAATAGGAATTGAGAAGGTGCCACAGGGCGATTTAAGTGCATACGATAGCAACGCTGTTTTTTGCCCTTTAATATCGAAGTAGCGTACTTCTGTAAAACCAAACACGTCTTTGTAAAAGTTTGCCCATGTTTCCATAGTGCCTTTATAAACGTTATTAGTTAAGTGATCTATACGAATAAAGCCTTTATCTTCAACTACATTTGGAGATGATAAATCGTCAAAGTCAGACTCATAAATAGACCCTTTATCACCAAATTGCTCAATAAAGTAAATTAGGCTGTCGCCAATACCGTAAATTGCGGGATAAGGTAAGTCTTTATGGGTAGAATCGGTTGCGGGTTTTGCACCCCTTGCCACAGCTGTTTCAAATGCATGCTGTGCATCGTTTACGCGCCAACCCATAGAGCAAATTGCTGGTCCATGACTTTTTGCAAATTCAGCAGAAAAGCCATCGCGTTCGTTATTTAGTAAAAAGTGAATGTC
Organism: Pseudoalteromonas sp. S3776; assembly: GCF_005886915.1. Taxonomy (NCBI): domain Bacteria; kingdom Pseudomonadati; phylum Pseudomonadota; class Gammaproteobacteria; order Alteromonadales; family Pseudoalteromonadaceae; genus Pseudoalteromonas; species Pseudoalteromonas sp. S3776. The sequence continues at coordinate 76,247 of NZ_PNCU01000010.1, forward strand.
GTTTTGGTTGTAGTAGACAATATCTTTGCCTTTAAATTTTTTTAATTTTGAAAAACCAAAATCAGTAAACACTTTATCCATGTAGTCTGCATCAGGTGTTGCGTATTCAGTAAACTCAATACCAACTAAACCTAGTGGATTATTTGCTTCACTCATTTTTATTACTCCTGCAATAAATATTGCTACTGCGATTATGTGTTGTTGTCGTGTTGAGCTAGATAATCAACTAGATTTTGGATTTGGGGAAGAGGGGGGGCAGATTTAGCATTTGAGTAAACTGTAAATTTAATAAGACGTTTAATGTGTCAGTAGGTTTATACCTTACGCTTTAGCGTGAATATGTATAAATTAGCTTGATAATTTTAATTTATTAAAGTTTAAGATGTTGATTTAAATAAATAAAAAAGAGGTTTTATAAAAATAAAACCTCTTTTTAAAATATGGTTACGTATTGTTTTTTGTACTTAATTATTTACACTTTGTGTGCGATTGTTAAAAAACTGGTTGCGCTGCTCGAGCCAAAGGTTAGGTTTTACCGTGGGTGCTGCTTGGTAATGGCGCTCAATAGCTTGGTTTAATACCCGTGTTGTAGGGGTAAACGTAAGCTTTGATTGAGCGCTGCCCATGCTTTTAATTTCGTTTCGACTCAGGGCGCGCCCAGCATATAAAAGGGCGTTTAAATAACCAGGTACTGTTTCAAAGTTGTTATCTGTAAAGAGTAAAACAGCTGATGTTAATGCCCAGGTGTTATTTATTTCACCGTCTTCTTTAACACCAGCAAGCTCGCCGTCAATGTACACTTCAAATACCCCATTGCTGGGGGCGGTATAAAATACAAATGCTACACGGTGCCAGTTTTCAGGCTCTGTTTGCCCAAAATAACCACTATCACTGGTTGATTTACCGTAACCGCCCGCTGGGTCGATAAACATATCGGCATCATCAGTGAGGTAATCCTGTGTGTTTGCTTGCATGATAGCGCGATAAATATCTTTACCTTCTTCAGGCCAGTATAAGTCCATTACTAAGGTGTAGTCAGAGACCATGCCTTCGCTTGCATAATCACCATTGGCAGGTGTATTGAGGGTTATTAATAGCCCCTCAGTAGGCGCGTGGCGTGAAAACGCCATTACACCTGAGCTGCCATCAGCAAAATCAGAAATACCAAGCGCTTGCGTGGTACTATATTGAGTTTCCTCAGGGCCCCAGTTTGTTTGCTCAGGGTCAAAGTAGCTCAATACCGAAGGACCATAATCTGGTGTTAAAGGGTTGTTAGCATCGTCAAAATTCCACACAGTTACGTTGTTTTGTTCATCACATGAAAAGAGTCGATTATCGGTATCTAGGTATAGGCATTGGCTGGTTCTAAAGCGCGCATATTGATCAAGTAACCACCATGCTTCGTCAATGGCTTCTACGTTTAAAAAGTTGACGCCATTAAAAAATAATTCAGGATTAAGCGCTGCCCCTTTAAATAAAGCAACTTGATAGGTGCTCGCCGCTTGTATATTGTCTGGTTTGAGTAAAAGCCAATCGGGTTGACTGGCAAACATGGTGTTTAAATCGCTCCCAGTAACCGTTACGCTATATAACGAATTAAAACCGGGTGTGTTAGAGGGCTGGCGCTCAACATAGTAGGCTTTATGAAAGTCTTCTTGTGTTACAGTCCCGGGTGTCCACCTTGTTTGTACTAACTCAGGGTTGAGCAGTGCGGCCGTTATATCACTAGCATGGGCTGCAGCTAATGCCGTTATTTCTGCAAGCTCGATACTACTTGGGTAATTTTCAGAAATAGCAATTTCTGTGTTTGCATCAGGCGCATAACGCCCCATAATTTCGTCGATGGCACGTTTTGTTGCTTCATCATGTTCGCTAACGCTGTCAGTTTCAATGGTGCTGTAATCTATCGTTGGCGATGTCTTATCTTGCAGATTAAATGTCAGGGTAACATCGGTAATGCCTTTAGCATAAAAATCTGGCTGAATAACCACAGCGCCGTTCTCGAGCGTATTATAACTTTCTCCGCCATGAGTATGGCCGCCTAATACTAAGTCTATACCGCTTACATCGGTTGCCATATCAATATCTAAGCCTTCACCTAAATGGCTTAGCATTACCATATAATCAACGTCGTCTTGATACTGGCTTATTATACTTTGTGCTATTTGTTGCCACTGCCAGCTCATTTTAAATTGTTGGATAAAATCAGGAATGGGCTCATCATCTATCGGCTCATCTAGTTCGTTCCATGGTACAGAGGTCATGCCGAATACGCCCAAGGTCACACAGCCCACTTGTACTTTAGCGAAGCCTACAGCGGCAAAATCTTGTAATTGTTCACCTTCGTAGCGCGTATTACTGGCAAGCACAATGGCATTGTCATCTTGTGAATAGCTTAATAATTTTTCAGGTCCCCATGCATAGTCGTGATTACCTACCACACGTAAATCAAACTGCATGGCTTTAATGGCTTCTTCTGTAGCGCTACCTTGTGATAGTTGCTCAGCAACCGTGCCTTTTTCGTAGTCATCACCCCCGTTGGTAAAAAGGGTATGCGGCGTTTGTGCAAGTACTTGGTTGTAGTAGGCTTTTATGCGGCTAAAGTATTGCTCTTCATAACCGAATCGAGCATGTAAGTCGGCAACGTGAATAAACCTTACTGATTGTTCTGTTGCAGTGCTGTCACACGTTGGGCCAATAGCAGCAAAGGCCTCTTTACGTTGCATCATTATAGCGAAGGTACCCAGAGTTGTTACTTGTGCACTGATAAAGCCATCTTCAACAAAAGAGTTTTCAATAATTGTCCAAGAATCGTCCGATTGACTGGCAATAAATAGCTGGCCACCTAATTGGTAATCATCAGGTATTTTTATGGTAATTGTTATTGGATTACTAAAAGAAAACGTACTAGGGGTCAGTAGGTGTATATCTGAGATAATATTTAACAGTGCATTGGCATCATCTAATACTGTTTTTTCGTAGGTAAGCTCAGTACTTTGAGAAACAGCATTGGCGGGTACAGTCAGCAAAAAGCTTCCTTCATCAAGGCTGACATCTAAACCGGTAGTTGAAGATACGGTTAACTCGCTTGGCTCTGGCTCGACTGGATCGTTAGGGTTAGTTGTAACTTGATCGTCTGAACCACCACAGGCAGATAATAAAAAAATACAAAAAATTAAAAATGGGGTGCGATATAAAGTTAACAAGCGCATGTACTGCGTCCCTGAGACAAGTTAAAAATTAATCAGCAGATAATAGCAGTTTACAGCGAGGTGATATAGAAGTTTGAGAAAATTTCCCCCATAGCGGCTATGGGGGAAATTATAAGTAGTATTACGCGTAATTAAACGTGCAATATTATGCGGTTTTTTCTTCCAGGCCTTGTTTTTCCCATACTTTCGCTTTAAAGCTCATTAGTACTAAAACAATACCAACGCCAATGCTGAATAAGGCGATTTGTAAATATAAGTTAGGGATTTCTTGAACGTTATTCGGATCAAAGTTACCCGCAAGTATGCCCGAGATAACATTACCAATAGAGTAGGTTAATACAAATACACCCATTAACTGGCCTGTATAACGGCGAGGTGATAATTTGCTTACCGCACTTAATGCTACAGGGCTTAAACAAAGCTCACCCACTGTATGTAAAAAGTAAGTAGTAACAAGCCAATAAGGCGCCACTTTTAATCCTTCAGCAGCGTACTGAGCAGCCATGAACATGACTAAAAAGCCAGAAGCCATAATAATCAAGCCAAGTGCACATTTAACGCTGTAAGTTGGCGAGATCATTTTCTTAGATAAATTAATCCAAAGCGCTGCGAAAAACGGCGACAGTACAATAATAAACAGTGAGTTTAAAGATTGAAACCATGTAGTTGGAATTTCAAACGTACCGATAAGGCGGTCTGTGTAATCACGAGCAAATAGGTTAAGTGATGAACCCGCTTGCTCAAAACCAGACCAAAAACACGCAGAGGCAACACACACTAAAAATAGTGCCCACATTCTTTGTTTTTCTTCACCAGTTAAATTGCCTTTAAAGTAAATAAGGCCAAAGTATACAAAAAATATAACAGTAAATATAACGGCTGTGTAACCGGCTACAACCGACGGGTTTATGGTAATAACACCCGTCATAGCGGCTACTGTAACGCCAGTAACAACAGCAACAAACAATGCAATTGCACCCCATGTGCGTGTAGTACCTTGAGGGCTTAATGGGTTAGCAGGTAGTGCGCTGTGCTCAGGTAGGTTGTTTAATGTACGTTTATATTGGATTAAGCCAATCGCCATACCTACAGCTGCAGCACCAAATGCCCAGTGCCAGCCAACGTTTTCCATAAAGTAACCACATACGTAGTAACCAATTAAAGAACCTAAGTTAATACCCATGTAGTATATAGCGTAACCGCCATCGCGGCGCTCATCAGCATCACTGTATAATTGGCCTACCATAGCGCTGATATTTGGTTTAAGTAAACCAGTACCTGTTGCTACAAATATTAAACCAATAAAAAATGAATATTCATGTGGAACGGCCAAAATAATATGGCCACACATAATTATTATACCGCCATACCACACCGCTTTTTGACCACCGAATAATCTATCGGCAAGCCAACCACCTGGCAGGCCTAAAAAGTATACCGCGCCTGTGTATAAACCATAAATTGCAGCAGCTGATGCAACAGTAAAGCCTAAGCCTTCTTGTTGTAAGCTTGCTGTCATAAACAATACGAGCATCGCTCGCATGCCGTAGTAACTCATTCGTTCCCACATTTCAGTGAAGAACAATGTTGAAAGTCCTTTAGGGTGGCCAAACCAACCACTATCTGGAGCTGAACTCATATTTACTTCCTAACTTTAAGAATTGTTGTAATGGCCTTATAATTTTTTGCTTTAGCTGTTTTGTGCCATGGGGCATTAAAACGCTCGACCATCTGTATATTATTTGTAGCTAAGATAATGATTTGCTAAATGGTAGTAACACCACAAGGTAAGAGACACACCCTTATCCTAGTTACAATTGCGCTCAAGTATACATATACCTTAGTGCGAGGGGAAGCATTCGCGATGTATCACCTTGCGCTGCGTTAAAAGTCTGCATAAGGAACAATTGGGGTGCCAGGGAACTCTAACGCCCCGTACACAGGATTGAAGTAATAGCGAATATAGAGCTGACCAAAGTTGGGCTCATAAAAATCAGAGCGGTCTATGGCTAAGTAGCCCCCAAAAAACCAATGCGGCGTTATACGATACTCAAAGCTTCCTTCAAGATTGTATGAGATGCCTGCGCTGTCATCACTCTCAAATACAGGGTCTACCCCAGTTATCGACTCTCTATCGTAGGCTTGTAGTTGCAAGTCTGTGTCGTTGGGATAAAAGTCAATCGCTTGCGTTTTCGTTTGCGAGTACGATATACCTGTTTTTAAGCGATAAACAAAATCATCGCCCCAGCGCGCATCGTAGCTTAAAGGCAGTGATAACCCAACGTAGTTTTGAGGGCTATAGTAACCGCCGTGACCCCATGTTTCTTCACTTAAATTATACTGATACGCCCAATGCAATAGGCTTGCGCCGACAGTAAATTCGCGTTCTTGATTGCTAATAACGCGATAATACGACCCACCCATTACTCTATAGCGTTGGTTATCTTTAACATTTTGACCTTTATAAAGTGTAAAGTCGGCGCTTGACCAAAAGCCCCAATCGTCACCTAAATCATGAGATAGATTGGCCGTTAGGCCAGTTGAGCGCACGCCGCCCCAAATTTCACCGGTATTTACATCCTCAAGGCCAGCATAAGAGAGCACAGAGCTAGTTACAGGGCGTTTTTCGAGCTCTAGGCTATAGCCAAAATCGCCAATGCTGTTTGCGTAGTTTACACCCCATACTATGTCTTCAATCAAAAAGCCAAGTGGGGTAGTACCCACATCAACACGCCAATTTTCATTTTGCCAGCCAATACCTATATCGACCCCATCTTGCTCAGGGCTAACCTCATCAATGCCGCAGGTAAATATACACAGTGCACCTTGGCCGTAGCGGCTTCCAGCAAATTGCTCATCAAAGCGCGTTGTTTGTGCACTGATGCTAGTTGGATCTATTTTAATAAACCCTTGACCTTGCCAAAGTGGAAAATAGGCCTCAATAGGGACTAAGCCAGCGCCAAGCGTCGCTTCGCTTTCTGTACTTGTTTGGCCACTAAAGTTAACCCCAATGGCAATGTATGCTTGGTTTTTGCTTTGCTCATTTATAAGCTCGCGTTTAGCACCATTGATATACCACGCATCATTTTCATCTATACGCGCAATTTGTTTGTAAAACGATTCATCGTTTAGGCGTTGCTCGCTCGATAGTGTTTTTAAATACCATTGCTTAGCTTGGTCGTGTTCATTAAAGTTTCGGGCAACTTCAGCGCCCAAATAACTAAGCTCTTTATCATTGGGTGATTTAGCTATTAATTGATTGGCTAAAGCTAACGCATCACCTGCGTAATTAAAGTCATTTAACGAGGCCATAATTTGGCGCTGTAAATAGGCCTGCTGATCATCTGTTTGCGCTATTGCACGCTCAGTCACTTCTTTTGCTTGAAAGTCATTACCTAATTCTCTATGAGCTTTTGCTATTGCTAACATAGCTTGAGGGTCAATTGGCTGATTGTTTTTTAGTTTTTGTTGATAAACAATAATTGCCGACTCACGCTGCTCAAGGGCTAAATTAGCATTTATTAATGCCGTGGTCGTTGCGGGGGTACTTGGGTACTTTTGATCAAGCTGGTTTAGCTTAGCTAATAGTTCGCCGCCTTCGTAATACTCATTAATATATGTAGTGTATAAATTGACGTACTGTTCTATTTCGCCAGTACTGGCATTACTAGGTAAACTATAATTAGTAAACCATTGCTCTACAGATGGGCGCTCATTTTGCTCGAGTAGCCATTCTCCATACAGCATATGCCAATAAGGTGATAAAGAAGGTTCAGTATTTAATGCATCATTAATTAACTTTATAGCGTGTTTTTTCTCATCTATTTGATACCAGCTACGCGATAGCTCGGCTTTCATTACGGGTGTTAAATTTTGCGCTTCTAAATTACTTAAATGAAAAATAGCCGTGGTTCTATTTTTGCTATTTAAGTGGCGCTCACTTTGTCTGAGAGATTCGTTCAGCCTAAGCTGTTGCTCAAGCGTAATTATGTCGTCATTTCGCTCATTAACTGGTACATACTCTAAGGTGTTTAAAGCACCTTGGTAATCATCTATTGAGCGCAAAAATAGGGCATGGCTGTAGCGTAACTGTGGATTAAGAGGAAACTGCCAAAGCACATTGTTAAATAACGTTTTTGCCTTTTGCGTTAACCCATTTTGTTGATAAATAAACGCTAAGTCATAATAAAGCCAAGGCTGCTCAGGGGCTAATTCTATGGCCTCTCTTAAAGTCTGCTCTGCAAGTCCTACCTCACCCGAATCGGTGTACTGACGTGCTTTTTCGCGAAGCAGGCTACTCAATGAAGCTACATAAACGGGCTTTAGCTGTGCTTTTTGCGTATCGGATAAAGCATTGTAAAAGTTGATTAACGACTGCTCAGAGTTATCCAGTTCAGCGATTTCTAATAACCCGGTCAAGGCACCATTATTTAAAGGATCACCTTTGAGCACCGTTTGGTATATGGTTGCCGCCTGAGAGAAGTTACCTTGTGCAAACTGTAATAGCCCTCGGTTATATAAAACAGTAGCAGGGTCTTGTTCTAAGGTCTTGGCTAAATCTAGCTTTAGCTTGGCTGTTTTAAATTCACGCTCGTTTATAGCTTCTTTTGCTTGACGGATATAAAGCCAAAATTTAGCTGTAGTGGCTAGCGCTTTTAATGTTTCGCGCTCAGCAAAATCCGCAGTGTTACTTTGCGCTCGCGTAAAATAATTATATGATTTTTGGTTTTCACCCATTCGCAGGTATAAGATGCCAAGGCTGCGCATAATCGCGCCATCTTTTGGGCGCCCTTTGAGTGCTTTCAATAAAATGGGCTCTGCGGCAGCTAACTTGTTTTTTTCAAGTAATGCTTCTCCTTTCACCCATAACTGATAGTGCGGATTAGCTAATAGCTTTTGTCGCGCTTTAAGATCTTTTTTGAAATCTTGATACTGTAGCTCACCTTTATTACTGAAAGGGTACACAGTAAAGTAGCGCTGAAATTGCTTATCAGTAGCGCTGTTTAATTGCATGTTAGATAGAGCACCTAACCAAATCGCTTCTACCTCATTACTATAACGAGAGGTAGCACCATATTTGCTTAAAAGAGATAACGCAGCGTCATCAGTCGGGTTATTTCTGAGTAAGTGGCGAGCGTATGGGATATCTATAGCACCAATGTTTTCATAAGTGCGTAGCAGCCTTTCGTAACCTTTTTTTACATTTTGCCATTGGCTCTGATCTTGTGCATACCAACTTAAATGCTCTAACTCAAACGCTAGGCTTGGATAGGCATTTTTAAAAAGAGAATTGTAAATTAAACGTGCTTGTTCAAAGCGACCCGCACGGGCAAGTAATTTAGCTTGCTGTATGTCCGCTTTATCTTCATTTTCTAATCTAGCAACTAATCGTAATTGCTCTATACAAGGGTGAATTTGTGTATTGCTATTATCTATTTTTCTTAATATTTGATTTGCTTGCCCCGCTTTGCCATTGGCAAATTCATAGCGAGCAAGCGCACACTGACTTTCTATGCGATTAGGCGCTATTGCCAATAGCTTTTGTAAGCTATCGGCAACTAAGTCTTTATTTTCTTGTACTTCACCAATGTTGATTTGGCTTAAAAGCCACTCAACAGAGCGTGTATCAATGTCATTATTTGTTTTAGCATGTACACTTGCGCTGACTGCTAACGTACAAACAACAGCCCATTTTAGCGACATTCAGTGCTCCACATTGGCTCGAGCGTCCCGTCTGCTGATATTGAAAAGCGTTTATTTAGTGTACTATTACCAAATAGATTTAATACACTGTCGTAGTAGCGAGTTCGTGTAAATGATTTATCGACCATCAACTTTTGCTGAATAGCCATAACCTGCGAATCATTCCCTTTTTCTTTTAGCATTGGCAATAGGGCAGCATTAAAACCAACTGGGCCACGCTTTTGGGTTTTGCCAGAGCTTGCATAAGTGTTTAAAGGCACATAGCCACGGCTGTTTATAGCCTCTAAAAAAGGACTAAATTGTTCGCTTAGCTGCGTTTTGTAAGGGGCATCCTCTGCCATCATACTGGCCCATAAGTAAACCCGAATAGCATTGTAGCTGCCTAAGTCAGTTGCTTTATTATTATGATAAAAGCCTTTTGCAGGGCTATACATTACCCAATCAGGACTAACGCCGTTTTTAGCGGTGTCTAAAATAAGCTTGGCAGACGCTTGATGGAGTTGCTGCCACGGGGAATTGGGGTATAGTTTGCTAAACTGCTGATAAATAAACAACGGAGAATAGCTAGGGTTAAGTTTGTAGGTGTTATTTTCAAACTCAAACCCAGCCGGTGCGGGTAATAAAGTCAGCCCTAAACCAGAGATATAAGCGGTTTCCTCTCGCATAATACGCTGCGCTAGTACGGCAGCTAAAATACTATAACGGCGTTCATCCCATAAGATGGCTGCTTGCGATAAACTATATGCTATCCATAAATCAGAGTCTGATGCTGGGTTTGAGTCTAAAATTCCAGTGGTGTCATTACCTGTTTTGCCCCATTGCCAAGCAGGTAAACGTGTACTTAAATCACCTTCAGAGAGGTGCTCTTGCGTCCAGTCTAAAATAGTATCAAACGCAGCTTTATCATTTGCCACAAGCGCAAAAAATAGCGCGTATGATTGACCTTCTGAGGTGGTAATATTTTGCTTTGAGCCTAAGTCGATAACGCGCCCTTCATCACTAATAAAGTGGTTTTTAAATACTTGCCATCCTTGCCAGGGCTCGCACTGCTGTGTTTGCGCTGATACAGAAAAACTAAAAAATGTGACTATTAATAATGCACGGTTAAGCAATGTCATTATTCATCTCCTTCAGCTAAACGTTTATGGGTAAGTGCTTGCAGTAATCGCCATAAAATAAATGAGATCAATAACAGCGTTAATATCGAAAGTAGAGCTAAAATAAACGGGTGGTCAGACAAATGGAACCACACCAGTGTATGTACAGGAATATGGCCTACAAAGTATTGCTCATCAGTTTTTATGGTTTTAACACCTTGTGAGTTTATAACTGCGGCACTGCCTTTTAATTGACTTAATGTTTGTGAGTCCATAAGGGTTTTATCAATTAAGCCAAAAGCTTTTTCGGTAGTTGCATTGAGTGACACGACAGAGCGCTCAGAATCAAAAGGAGATTGATACGCTGTAATGACCGCCATATCACCACTGCTTTTTACACTTACTTGGATTTTGTCGGGCGTCTGCTCATCGTATGCACCGTTATAAATTGCCTGCTTTATTTCGCGCTGATTATTATTTAAAAGTACATTTGTTTGCACATCTTCATCTAGTTGTTGTGCTGTCTTATTAGGCTTTGCAATAACTAGAATATCTTTATCGTCTAAGTCAACGTTCTCATTTAAATGGGCAACGGCCATTCTATGGGTTGGGTAACCTGTTATAGCACCAAAATGTCCAGTAAGATTAAACAGTAACGTTAATGCTTTTGCAGAAGGTTGCTGATCAACAAGTACAAGTGTTTGTTGTAAGTCGGCATATTTAGTGTAAGGGAAACCACTATTAGCAAATACGTTTAAATCCGGCAGGGCAATGTAATGATCAAAACCACTTACATCAATGTGTGAATTACCATCAATAACTCCAAACTCGCCCCCAGGCGGTGCTATTGCACATTCGCCCTTTTTTAATACACCAAATTTAAAATCAAAATTTAGTTCGTTTCGTGTGGCTAAATTAATACCATTTAATGAAAAATTTTCTGCGTTTTGTGTGGTGTCCGTATTAGCAATAAGTGGCAATAATGTTTTTGTCGTACTGAGAGTAGATTCCTCATTATCTAACAAATAACCACTAATAAACTTTTGATTAATCAGCATATTTAACCGAGAGTCCAAAGACTCACTCTCGGGCGTGCTGCGATACTGTAATGTGATGGGAATGCCTTTTTCACGCCAGGTAAATAAATCGGGTGCAAAACGTACATTTAATTTCACGGGCCCGTTATTTAATCCCTGTGCTTGTAGTTGGGTATCAAAATCGATTAGTTCGTCAAAATGTACCGCTCTATCACCGCGTAACCAACGCGGGGCGTCGTAAGGCTTACGAAGCGGGAGTTGGTTAATTGCTTCTATGCTTGCAGTTCTACCTGTCATTACTTTGTGCCCGAAGGCCAACCCAGTAACGGCTGTTTTTAAATCATCTTCATCACGGCCCAAAATAAGCAACATTTTGCTGTATCTATGCAGTGGGTTTGAAATAATCTCAACGGTTGGCTTTTCAACATCTGGGTAATCTTTTAAAAAGTCAGGCTTTGAATCGTTGGTAATAAAAACAACGCTGTGCGTATCTAATGATTTATTAATGACTACCGGGAAATCAGCACCGCGCCAGTCAGCTTGTGCGCCAAACCAACTAGATAAAGTGGCTGCCGCTTCAATCGTTTTGGTGTTAGGTGTTTTTGCAAACACAAACGGTAAGCTTAACTTATTATAATCTTTGGCATCAAAAAAAGGCGCTGGTAAATATTCCAAACGACTATCTATTGCTAATTGCTTTTGATTAAGTGTGATATTGCTCGATTTATTAATTTCGGTCCAAATAGAGCGGCTAAAGTAGTCTTGGCAACGTAAATCATAATAGCCCACAAGCTCAAAGCGTACTTGGTTGTAGTCTTGTACATATTTAGCATTGAGTTTAAGGCTATGATTAACCGTATTTTTAACTACACTTAGTTGCTCATTGATGGGCAGTACAGTGACTAAGTTTTCATTAAAATACACTTTTAAATGCGATACGTTAGCAATTAATGATGGCGAGTTTGTGTAAGAAAAATTAAGCTGTAAATCGGTGCTTAATTTATCAATGCGGTTTGTAAAATCCACTCTTGAGTTATTGTTTATGCCATCTAGCTTGTAACCATTAAAACCTAAAGCAGCAAAGTCTAATCGTAAACTAGATACGTTGGCGCTCTCAGGGTAGCCATTTATAAACACAGATTTATCGTGCATTGGCTCAATAGCACATGCCTTATGGGCGCTGCATGTTATAAACAGTATTAGAAATGTATTAAGCAAATTTTTAATCATAATTATTATGCACTATTGGTTTTTTAGGGGTGAAAGAGTTTATATATACAACAATTTTTGTCATTAATTTTACAAACGGTTGTAACGGTTTAGGAGCATGAAACAATAAATTGCTAAATCCTCTTAAACTTGTTTTTTGTACTTCTTTAAAACTATAAGAAGGGCGGTCATGGCGAAAGTTATTTTGCCAATCAAGCCATGCATCCGCTCTTGAAAAGGTGCATTGTATAAATGCTTTTTGCTTTTCGAGCGAAAGATCTTTTAAGGTTAAGCCTATTTGTTTGTTTCGAGTGTTACAAACATACGTTGTAAACGAAAATTGCTTATTACCGCGGCTCATTAATAGCTCTATTTTATCGTTTACACGGCATAAGTGAGCATGTTCTGTTTCAATGCCCACCCCGTTATCAGAGTAATCAGTTATTTTAACTTTTAACGTATGGCCATTTGCTAAACGCACACCTGCTGGAAAATGCGCCTTAATACGATGTGATTGCCTTACTTGTCTTGCTTCGGCTGCAACGGCTACCGCAGCACCTAGAATAATAATATTGTAGATTGCCCACCCCATGCTTATCAGTAAAACGCCCACTTGGCTTGGGTCGCCAAAGCCTAAGCGTAAAATACCTACCAGCATGCCGACTAGGTTTATCAGCAAAAGCACCAAGTAAGGTTTAGATATGCCCCAATCGTAATGTTCTTTATCGTTTAAGCCACCTTTCTCGGTCACATTAAATTTACCCTTATTAGGGTTAATTAGCGCAACGGTTGTTGGCTTTAATATGTACCACGCAAGCACAGACTCATACACTTCACCCCAAAAAGAGTAGCGATATTTACCCTGAATGCGCGAGTTGGTCGCTTTTATTTGTATTAACGTAGGCACTACGTAAATAAAAATGGCTAAAAATGGTGCATAAATAATGTACGCATTAAAGTATATAAGCGCTAAGGGGGCGGTTAAAAATACAATCCGCGGAATGCCTGATAAAAAATGCAACATGGCGTTTAGGTAGCATAGGCGCTGAGGTATATCGAGCCCTTTACCTAAAATTGGATTATCGAGTCTAAATATTTGCGCCATACCTCGCGCCCACCGAATACGCTGACCAATATGAGCTGACAGGCTATCTGTAGCAAGCCCTGCAGCTTGAGGGATATTAATATATGCGGTTTTATAACCGGCACGTTGCATACGCAGAGCAGTGTGGGCATCTTCGGTTACCGTTTCAAAAGCAAAGCCACCAATATCATCCAGTGCTTGTCTTTTTAGTACAGCACATGAGCCACAAAAAAAGGTCGCATCCCACATGTCATTACCGTCTTGAATTAACCCGTAAAAAAGCATGTTTTCATTAGGTATTTGGCTGTGGTTATTCAAGTTACGCTCAAACGGGTCCGCAGAAAAAAAGTGATGCGGTGTTTGCACTAAACATACTTTACTATCTTTTAAAAATTGTCCCATGGTCATTTGTAAAAATGAGCGGGCAGGGACGTGGTCGCAATCAAAAATAGCGATGTAATCACCGTTGGTATAGCGCATGGCGCTGTTCATGTTACCGGCTTTAGCGTGGTTATTATCAGGGCGAGTTAAATAACCGACTCCCACTTTCTGAGCAAACTCTTTAAATTCAGGGCGTTTTCCATCATCAAGAATATACACGTTTAGTTTATCTGCGGGCCAATCAATACTCATGGCCGCAAGTGTGGTTGGCTGCACAACACTCAGTGGCTCATTATAAGTAGGTATGTATACATCAACTGTTGGCCATAAGTCGGTGTTTTCAGGCAACGGAACAGGTTTGCGCTCAAGCGGGTTTATAGTTTGGAAAAAGCCTAAAATAAGCACTAACCATGCGTAGGTTTCTGCAAGTAGCAACCCCGCGCCCAAGGTAAGCGCAACAGGGTCATCCCAGTTTAGGGTTTCTGTGTAACGCCACCACAAATAACGCGATGAAGTGGTTACCGATAGGGTGATCATTACAATCGTGGCCATTTGCCCTTTTACGCGCTTAAGCCCATAAGCCACTATTAATATAAAACTAATAAACACAGCTTGTGCTTCTAAGCTAAACGGAATGGTGATAAAAATAGCCAGTAAAAACAATATAAAGGCCACAACCACATACTTTATTAGTTTATTTTGCCATATTTTGGCATCTGCCATGGTCTTAAATGCGCTTTTTTTAGGTCCTTTAGCATTTTTTGACAATAAGCGTTTTAGCATTCGCCCTAACTTTAAATCAAACCAACGCAACTGTTTAAGTGAGTAGCTTACCCCATTATAAAACTGATTAGAGAGCCGCTCCCTTACTGAATTTTTTTTTGGTCTGTATTTAAAAAATAATAAATAAACACTTTGAATGATAAAGCGCAAAATATTTGAATAAATAAACGTACGGTACGGTAAGCGCAGGTGCGGGTAGTAATCATATAAAATAAGTTCAAAGTTAATTTTGTGGTCTTTTATATTGATAAACAATGAACTAATTAGCGTAATAAAAGGCATTAAAAAGGCTTCTATTACGTTTACTTTGTGCTGATTAAAATAACTATGAAACTTAAATAAAATATAACGGACAAGTTTTTCAGTAAATATAATGCTTAACAGTATATATAAAGTACTGTGTATTGGGCGCTTATAAAATAGAGAAAAGCTCATAATTACAAAGCCGACTTACTTACAAGCCAACCGGCAAGCGTTTCAAAGTCATCGTTAGCAACACTGTAAGGCGCACAGTTAAGCGCTACATTTCGATAGGCTGTAGACTCTTTAATGACTTCATCACTGTTTATAAAAAAAGGCGCTATAAATGGTAAAGTAGATTGCCACAATGAAAACAGGTCAAATTCAAGTGTTGATGCAGAGTTATAACGATTGACTAAAAAAAAGTGTTTCCACTGGTTGTCAGTCTGTTTTAGCGTTTGCAGGTTTTTGTAAATTAAGCTGTGACAAATAGCATCACAATTGACTATTTCAATTACTATGTCGTTTTTATCTAGGGGGTAATGGGTAATATCGACATGTGCAGGGCAATCGAATAGAAGCCAAGTATCTTTGTTATAATCCAGTTTATTGCAATTGTTAATAAGCTCAAATAACGCTTCACGACTTACGCAATTGTTGCCGAATGGCAAAAATACAATACCATCACTATCTTGATGAAAGTGCGCTAAAGCGTCCTCAAAACGTTCCTCATTGCTCCAACCCTGGTTGTATTTCCAAGGCAGGCCAAAGTGCAGTCCCAAATCGCTTTTAGAATCTAAATCTATAGCAATCACATCTGAGCCTGATTTTTTTAATACGCAGGCTAAGTTGGCAACCATCGAAGTAGCGCCAGTACCGCCTTTAATGCCTTTTAGAAAAATTCTTTGCAAAGGGTTGTTTACCTGTCGTTTTAATTACACATTACGCATTTACCGCACGGTGTATTTCGTTTAGTAATGCGTATTTTTTTATTGTTTGTTTATTTTTCTGTTTATTAACAATTTCAACGTAATCTTCGCTTTTGCCACCAAAGCGTCGTGCGAGGTTCTCAATGTCGTTGGATGTTAAGGTTTCAGAGCTTTTTGTTGTTAATTTGTGCATTGATGCCTTTGTGCTAAAGTTTATTATTTTTATTTAAAGTGGACAATATTTGTCTATTATATATAGAATAGCGGGTAAAACTAGTAAAAAAGTATTTTTTATAGGCTAAATTCAGTGCAAAACTTTAACATCTCAGGCTTACAGCCCGCTGCTACAGAGCTAAAACCTGCATCGTTATATGCAATTTTAGCCCCTTTAGATCATTTTTCTACTGAACTGGCCCTACATGCAATTAATAAGCCCTCAACCTCTGATATATATATTGTTTCTTCGCAAATAGAAACATTTTTTGAGGGTGCTTACAGCGATGCTTTAAATCACGCATTTGACCAGCACAAAGTGCACCCATTCAGGTTTTCTGCTGACACCCGCGATTGGCCTAAACAACAAATAATTAACAATACTTTAAAAGAGCTAAATGCTTATAAACAGTTAAACGAAGCGCTAGTTATTGTGCACTTTAGCACGACGGATTTAGCCTCGGTGGATCAGCGGCAACTGACAAATAGCATTCATGCCTTTAAGGGTTTTAGTAGAGATTCGGGGGCGACTACTTTATTTTTAGTTTCTGGCCCTGAGGTAACTAACTATCGTTTTCTGTTCAGGCGGTTAAATGATGTTTTAGATGGGTTAGTTTATGTTGAGAATGATTCAACGGTGCGTGTGCTTGAATACGATTATTGGCACCACAGTACGGGTATTTTGGCCTCGGTGCAGTACCCTTTAATGATTGAGGATGGTTACTTTAAAGTCCAGCAAGATACTATTATTGAAAAACAACCTTTAACTGCAGGTGTGTTTGCAGATGAAGATGAAGTGTGGATTGTGCAAGGGGCGATTCCTGAAGGTACCAAGCTTCCTGCAAAATATAAAATAATAAAAGACAACAACGCGCTTTTTTCAAAAGGTCCTAAACTTGAAGCGGCGACATTGGTGTTTGCAGTGTCGCGTTATACTGATTTAGCTCTGCTTGCTAAGCAATGTTTTGAGCTTAGAAAAAACTGCGGTCGTTGGCTTAAATTAGTGATTCAAAACGTTGATGGTGTGATCCGCCATCAAGATGAATGCTTATTTTTGACTTTAGGTGTTAACCTTATTTTGTATAGTTTTTCGGAACCTTCAAGGTTGCTTTCACAGGTTCAGTCAATTCAAGGGTTTCAGTTTTCAAGGCCCTTACCGCCCTCTATTGAACATGTACTTCAATTTACCGAAAATACCTTTTCGAAAGGCTACTTACCTTTTATAGAATTTACCAAACAGGTTGAAGTGCACAGCGATTCAGCTGTAAATCTAGGGGTTAGCGGGGTGTTGGTTAAACTTGAGCTTTTACCCCGAATTGACCCCATCCATCCATTGCATTTGTTTCATATTAAACGTGAAGGTGACGTTTTCAGTTTGGTAGAAAATACCGTGTACTTGTACTTGCATGCGTGTCGCGAAAATGATGTTAATAACGCGATAAAACACTTATTTAAATTAGAAACAAACGACTTTTTTGCACAACAAAATATAATTTCCGATCATTTTTATATTCAGCAAGAATGTAAACAACTCAGGCGTTACTATGCAGGGCAGGATATAACGGATTACTCTGCCCAATTAACGGAAAATGAAAGCTATAAATTTACTCAAGCAATTGATGCAAGTGTTGCAGCAGATATAGAAACCCCTGAGTTTACTAAAAATGAGCGCGCAGATGCCGTGCCGTTTAAAATGGCTTTAAAGAGTAACTTATGAGTATTAATCAATTATTGATTACAGCAATTTTAGCGATGCTAGTTGGCGTATTTTTGTGTATGTCGGGGTCGCTACTACTGAATAAATTAAAAAAATACTATGCTCAGCTTACGTTTAAGCATGAAGTACTTGAACCTTACAAACCAAACAGAATAAAGAAGGGTAAATAGTGAAATTATCAGGCTTAGGGGTATGGAACCTTTACTTTTTAGTTAAGTTTGCACTTTTTTATTATGGTGCGATCGACTTTAGCTTATTGGCAAATGCGGCGTTAGCTGCTTTTTTTGCTATTTCTTACGCACACCCTTTTCTCAATAAAGTTAAGCATTGGTTAGGCGCGGTAATAGCCATCGTTTTATTGTATAAAGACTCGTGGTTGCCACCAATAGAGCGCTTAACCCGTCAGGCCGGCAATGTACAAGATTTCAGTTTTGGCTACTTTTTGGAGCTGATGGCGCGTGTTATCAATGTTGACATGTTATTGGCTTTGTTTGTTATTACGGTGTGTTTTTGGTATTGCTCGCAATGGATACGCTTCACCACAGTAACCGTTGCTGGGTTAATGTTTGTAGCTTGGCAAAGCAATCACAGTGAAGATGAATTAATGACCCAGCCAGTAGCAGCTAATAACGTAACAACAGCTGCGCCTCGTGCACAAGCACAAGTAGTAACACAAGAAGCAAAATCACCAGATGAGCAGTTAAAAGCGTTTTATGAACAACAAAGTAGACTAATTAGCCAATTCCCACAGCAATATAACGGTGAGTTATTTGATGTTATTGTGTTAAATATTTGCTCTATGGCAGTGGCTGACTTAGAAACTATTGGTGTAAGTCTTGACGATTTATACAGCGACTTTGATGTGGTGTTTTCTGATTTTAACTCGGCTACTTCTTACTCTGGACCGGCTGCAATTCGTCTGCTTAGAGCAAGCTGTGGTCAAACAAGTCAGACGGCTTTATTTGAGAATGCGCCTGAACAGTGCCACTTATTTAAAAATTTAGAAAGCTTAGGGTATAAGAGTAGTGTTGTAATGAACCACGACGGTCACTTTGATGAGTTTAAGGGCTTAGTTAAAAGGTTCGGAAAAATAGATGAGCAGCCTTACGATATTACTAACTTACCCGTTGCTCAATATGGGTTTGATAACAAGCCTATTTATTCAGACGGTGCGGTACTTAATTCATGGCTAAATGAAAAAGGTGAAGACTGTGCGCCATGCGCTATGTATTATAATACAACCAGTTTGCACGATGGCAACCAATTAGCTAATCAGCCTCGCATGAGTAGCCTTGAAAGCTACCCGACCAGGCATAAAAACTTATTTAACGACATTAACGGGTTTATTAAAAATTTAGAAAAGCGTGGCCGTAATGTGATGCTAATGATAGTACCAGAACACGGTGCAGCTTTAAAAGGCGATAAAGTGCAATTTGCAGGTCTTCGCGAAATACCAAGCCCAAGTATTGTATCTGTTCCGGTGGCGATTAAGTTTATTGGTAAAAATGTACAAAGCTATTCACAAACGCTTGTAAGCGAATCAACAAGTTACTTTGGTTTATCGGAGCTAATTAGTGGCGTGCTTAGCACAAACTTTTTTGCAGGTAATGGCAATATTGCTGACTTAGTTGATACGCTGCCTCGTGCACCTAAAGTAGCCGAAAACGCCGATACAATAATGATGTATGTTAATAAGCGCCCTTATATCCAATTAGATGGCGGAGACTGGACCCCATACCCGCAAAACTAATAGCATATAGGTATTACCCCTTTTTAAAACGCAGCTTACACGCTGCGTTTTTACTTTTAAGCTGGACGTTATTACAGTTTGATGTTTACAGGTGTAAGGTTACAGTAAAAAAGATCTGGGCTTGTCCAAATTTGTTTACAATTTACTGTATTGAATAACGCAGTTAGCGTATTATTCGGCTAATATAGTTTTTCCTTATTCGAGGATGTATGCGTCTAGATATTCATTGTGCCGACCGTGTAGGTATTGCCCAAGAAATCCTAAATATTTTAGTTAACTACGATGTTGATTTAAAAGGGATTGAGGTTGATTCGGTAAATTGCCGTATGTATGTAAGCTTTCCTGAAATTGAATTTGAGCAATTTCAAAAAATTATGCCTTCTATTCGTTTGATTGATGGCGTACATGATGTTCGCACCACTGCCTTTTTACCCTCTGAACGAGAGCATAACGAGCTCAATACACTGCTGCGCGCATTACCAGATGGAGTTATCTCGATTGACGCAAAAGGGTGGGTTCGTTTGTGTAACGATGCCGCCTGTAAAGACTTGCAACTAAGTGAAAAAGAAGTGGTAGGAGCCAATATTAATAACCTACTAAAAGGTTTTAATTTTACACGCTGGCTAGAAGGCAAAGAAGTACTTGGTCAAACAACCCGTGTAGATGTGGCCGGTGAAGACTTTATTGCCGATATTTTACCGATTGCCGTCCCGCAAGGTGGTGAAGGTGATGTGTTAGCTGGTGCGGTTATAAATATTAAATCGCAAAGCCGATTAGGTCAGCAAGTCAGTGCCTTTAGGCGTTATGGGCAAGAAAGCTTTGCAACTATTCACAATTTTAGTACTGCTATGCGCCGTGTTGTACGTGAAGCACGAAAAATGTCGCAGTTAGAAGCGCCCATTTTAATAACTGGCGAAACTGGCACGGGTAAAGAACTTCTTGCTCGTGCTTGTCACTATGCTTCTAACCGTTCGGTTAAACCATTTATCGCTCTATCGTGTGCATCGTTGCCTGATGATGTAGCCGAATCTGAATTATTTGGCTACGCCGGCTATGAAGAAAATACCGCGCCTAAGCGTGGGGTATTAGAACAAGCAGATGGCGGTACTGTGTTTTTAGATGAAGTAGGCGAAATGTCTACACAGTTACAAACAAAGCTACTGCGCTTTTTGCAAGACGGTACATTTAGAAAAGTGGGCGATGAAAACGAAGTAAAAGTAAATGTACGTATTATTGCAGCCACACAAAAAGATTTACCAGCCATGGTACAAGAGGGCGTATTTAGAGAGGATTTATATTACCGAATTAATGTGCTCACGTTAGAGATTGCACCACTAAGAGACCGTAAAGCTGATGTGGGTCCATTAGCCGAGCACTTTATCCAAAAATACGCACAGCAAAACGGCCATGCTATTCCGTTATTATCACAAGAATGCTTACGCTTTTTACAAGAATACCCGTGGCCGGGTAATGTACGCCAGTTAGAAAATGCGATTTACCGAGCTGTGTCGCTACTCGATGACAGTGAGCTGCGTGTGGAGCATTTACAATTGCCCACATTTACGCACGATCTAGGCTATTTAGAGTCAGATTTTGAGGGGACGTTAGATCAAGCTGTAAAACGTTTTGAAGCAACTTTATTACGTAAGTTGTATCCTGCTTACCCAAGTTCAAGGCAATTGGCTAAACGTTTAGGGCTTAGTCATACTGCAGTGGCAAATAAACTGCGTGATTATGGTATTAATCGCAAAACTGTTAAAGTTTAATAGCTGATTTACTGGGCGCCAGGGCGTGTTGTTCTTTGATGGTTGAATTTGCAGCAGTATGTTTGGTTTTTAGGCAAGGCAGAGCCTATGAAGTGTGGTTATTCCCCATAAATAGGCGATAACGCAGCATAAATACCAAACATGCGCTGCCCTTTGGGTTCTGCCTAGGGGCGATCAACTCTTTGTTGCCTACATGGATGTAGGTAAGGGGCGTGAGCAGGGCGCGGCAGCTTTACTCGGTTTTTACTTATTCTTACATGGATGTAAGTCATTAGAATAACGCAGGAGCAGTTATCGAGCCCACTAGGTTACAAACCTCGCGCCGCGATTTAATCGCCCCTAGGTTGAACAAATTTCAATCCGCAAAGGTCAACACGCCCTAGTTTTTAGTGCCCATGTTTTTTGTAACTCCATCAATGGCGATCGTTTCTATGCCATTTTCATCAAAATTAATCACTATGCTTGCGTTATTACGAGTAAAAAAGTAACTGCGGCCATTGAGCTCAATCACGTAATTGCCTTTTACGGGCTCTTTAAATTGCTGCTTTTTTAGACTGACAGTATGTTTACCTATATGCCATTCAAACGTTTCAATAAAGCCATTATTAAACTCTTGTACCCACACTTGGCTATCATCTTTAGCTAACGTGATTGCCACCGAGTATGAATTAGGTAATTGCGACATATCGTAGCTTTTATTTCCTATTGTAAATTTACCCAGTTGCTGCTGCCATGCAAACCCAAAATTAAATGGTTTTTCTATGCCTGTGGGGTAACTCACCGCGCCTGAGCCTTTAATTGTAAAATCGGCCAGTGCGCTGGGGCTAATGCATAATAAACTGATGGTAAAAAGTGTCGCTAATTTATATTTCATACTATGACTTTTTTATATTTATAATTTGAGAGTAAAACGGAACATTCGCCTTAACAAGTGGTTATGTTACACTGAGTTAACTTTATACTGGTAAGACCTTCTCGTGAACTTATATATTAGACTTCTTTTATTATTTTTAAAAATTAAGCGCAACCGTGACTACCAACAGTTACTTGATACGGTAGATATTGATTACAAAGCACTACCCACAGATTGCGATATAAACCTGCATCTAACAAATTCGCGTTATTTGGCGATGATGGACTTGTCGCGCACCTGGATGATTGAGCGAATAGGCTTACTAAAACAAGTAATGAAGCGCCGTTGGTTTCCTATAGTTAATGCGACAGCCATCACTTATATTCGCGATATTAAACCTATGCAGCGTTATACCATCAGTACTAGGCTGGTGGGGTGGGATCATAAATATTTTTACATTGAACAAAAATTTCATTCTGCGCGTGGCCTGCACGCTATAGCGTATGTGCGTGGTGTGTTTAAAAATAAAAAAGGCATTGTTTCTATTGAAGAAATGCTTGAAGTAGCCGAGTTTGATGGCGTGGCGCCTATTTTGCCAGCTGAAATTATGCATTGGAAAGAAATGCTTGAGCAAAAAAAGGTGAATAACCTGCCTAAATAATTTTCATAAAATAAGGCCTTTCGGCCTTAAACACATAGAACATAGGCACTGCAAACTTAACTAAAAGTTGTACCTTACACCAAACATAGCAACGACTGGGTCAAGCTCAACGGTTGATGTAAGGGCTTTAGCTCCGTTTGCATACACAGTGGCATCGGTATCTATATCAATCATGGATACCATAGCATGTAGCCCCCAATGTTGATCGATTTTATAGTTAGCGCCTACTTGTGCAATAAAGCCAAACGAATCATCGAGTTTTACTTCAACATCATCAGTACCTAGGGTTGCTTTTAGCGCTTGTGAAGGCTGCTCGTCAAAAAAGGTGGTGTAATTTAACCCTACACCAATAAACGGTCGTAGCGCGTAACTGGTATCTAAAAAGTGGTATTGCGCAACCAATGATGGCGGAAGCTGTTTTATGTCGGCAATCTTATTGCCCGCTAGCCCACCCGCGCCATTTACATCGTGCGAAAACGGCGTAGCGGCAATAAGTTCTACCACCCACTTATCGTTAAATGCATAGTCGATTGTAATACCTAGCTGCGTGTCAGAGTCGCCTTTAAGGCCCAGTGTTGGCGCTTCGTTAATGGCCGAGCTGCTGTTATCTGGATTTACATTAATAGCGCCAACATTAACGCTTAAGTTAGCGTGTGCCGCAGGGGTAATAGCAAGTAAAGAGGTAAGTAATGCAATGCTGATTTGGGTTTTCATGTTGTGCTCCAATAACTACTTTTTGATTGCCGCTATTATTACAACCTCCGAGCGTTAAAAACCTGTTCTAGATCAAAGTTTCAAAAATGTTTGAAGCATGTGAATCCTTTTATTGATTTAGATTAAAGTTGCTGCAAAAAGTATTTTAATTAATTGACACTGCTATGTATTTAACAGTCATCGCACTGTATTAACTTTGCCATTATTTGGTCATATTAGCGCGCTTTAATAATCTCTCTTATGGTTATTGAGTGTGTTGTTATGTCTGTTGCAAAAGTATCGCAAAACAGTGTAAGTAAGCCTTTAAGCGCGGTGGTCAAAAGTACGCAAACGCTTATTAGGTTTGAATCTGTAACGCCGAACCAAGGCGGTGCCATAGATTGGCTTAACAATGAGTTAGCTGCGCTTGGTTTTAACTGTGAGCAGTTTATGTGTGAAGACGTTACCAATTTAATTGCCTACATTAATTTTGAGCAAGAAGGGCCCTGTGTTGCGTTTTCTGGGCATATTGATGTTGTACCTGCAGAGTCGGGCAACTGGTTAAGTCCGCCTTTTGCCGGCAATATTTTTAATAATGCCGTGTATGGGCGTGGCGCTGCAGATATGAAAGGTGGCGTGGCGGCTATGTTGGGTGCTACTAAGGCACTATTAAATGATACAAAAAATAAAAAAGGGCATTTTTACTGGCTTATTACCTCCGATGAGGAAGGCGAGGCAGAATTTGGCTCAGAGGTAATAGCCGCGCGCCTAGCAAAAAATAATATACAACTTGATGGCTGTATTGTTGGTGAACCGACAAGTTCTGCACACGTAGGCGATACAATTAAAAATGGTCGCCGAGGCGCTATATCTTCTCGTATAAAAGTACATGGCAAGGCTGGACATGTTGCCTACCCGCAGAACACTATAAATGCAGCGCATATTGCGGGTAATATTGTAAATTGTTTAAGCAATTTAACATGGCCTGAAGATGAGCCAAGCTCTAAAACCGCCTTGCAAGTGACTGGTATTAATATAAATAATGTTGTTGATAATTTAGTGCCTAGTGAATGCGAAATTACCTTTAATGTGCGATATAGCCATGGTTATACAAGCAGTAAAATAAAGCAGTGTATATCAGCGGCACTGAGTGAGTACGCTCAGCACCTTGATGTTGAATGGGAGCGAGCGTGTGAGCCCTATTATACAGCACCAACAAACGGGTGGAGTTTATTACAGCAGTTAGAGCACACCATTTATGCGCAAACAGGAAATTACCCCATGTTAAGTACCAGCGGTGGCACGTCTGATGGGCGATTTTTTGCAAACCAGCATACCCAAGTTATTGAGTGCGGAGTTAAAAATAGTACCATTCACCAGGTAAACGAGCATGTTCCGGTTGATGATTTACTTAAAATTGAGGCCATTTATACCGACTTATTAGCGCGGATTTTTAGCCATAAATAGGCCTTATATAAATAAACAGCGAGAATTACCTCGCTGTTTGTTTGAGTAGGGCGTGTTGATCTTAAATGATTGAGTTTGCAGCAGTATGTTTGGTTTTTAGGCAAGGCAGAGCCTATGAAGTGTGGTTATTCCCCATAAATAGGCGATAACGCAGCATAAATGCCAAACATGCGCTGCCCTTCGGGTTCTGCCTAGGGGCGATAAACTCTTTGTTGCCTACATGGATGTTGGTAAGGGGCGTGAGCAGGACGCGGAAGCTTTGCTCGGTTTTTACCTATTCTTACATGGATGTAAGTCATTAGAATAACGCAGGAGTAGTTATCGAGCCCACTAGGTTACAAACCTCGCGCCGCGATTAAATCGCCCCTAGGTTGAACAAATTTCAATCCGTAAAGTTCAACACGCCCTAACCTAAATAGCGCTTGGCTTTGTTTTCTTTTACGTTTTGTAAGTCTACCAGCACTAACCCATCAATACAGTTGTTAAAGTCGGGGTCGATACTAAAGCTTAAAAACTTTACGCCACCAGGCTGACACAGTTCGGTATATTGTTTAAATAGGGTGGGAACGTGTGCACCCATATTGGCCAGTACGTGTTTTAATTCTACAAAGTCTTCTTTTATATCATTGCCATTAAAAACAGTTTTACACTGAGTAAGTTGTTGTTCGCTTAATTTAAACTCGTTATTAGGGATGGCGAGGTGCTGCTCTGATTTATAATAATGTTGATAGTAATACACGAGCGTGGCTTTTGCTTGTTCAGGCAAGGCGTTAGAGACGCTAACTGCGCCAAATAAGTAACGATATTGCGGGTAGTTTTTAATAAATGCACCAATACCATACCACAAGTAGTCTAAGCTTTTTCGCCCCCAATACTTAGGTTGCACAAAACTGCGACCAAGCTCTATACCTTGCTCTAAATACGGTTTCATTGCTTGTGTGTAACTAAATAAACTATCGGTGTATAAGCCTTCTCGACCATGTTTATTTATTATTTCCTTTGCACAAGCAAGGCGATACGCCCCCACTAATTCTAATTGCGTAGGATCCCATAGCACTAAGTGTTGATAATCCATATCATATTTGTCGATGTCGCGGCGTTTCCCGCTGCCTTCACCTACCGCTCTAAAGGCAATTTCTCTCAGTCGCCCAAGCTCTCTAAACACCGCTGAGCTCCCAGTATACTGGTATAAATGAATATGCATGCCATCTTGTGTTTTACCTAATATCTGACAACTTTCTATGGCTTTTTTTAGCTCTTTGCGGCACTCGGGTATTGCAATAGGGGTTTGGGTTTTAAGAGGGAGGGGCTTTTTAGTGGTAAGGCGATAAAGTTGCTTGCGAATGAGGTTAACGATTTCTTTATCTTTTAAATTTTCGATTAAATATGATTCAGGCGGAATGGAAGCGCCAATTTCAAACTCTAATGACTTTTGTCGCTGCTTAAACATTTCTTTTACTAATAATAAGCTCGCAAGCGGCTTGTAAATCATTGAGGTGCCATAAAAAAGCGGGCTGTTTTTAGCTTTTATATAAATAGGTAAAATAGGGCTGTTTGCTTTTTTAGCCATGCGTAAAAAGCCACTGTTCCACTTGCAATCTTTAATTCCGGTAGGGCTTAATCGAGAGACTTCGCCGGCAGGAAAAATTAACAAAGCACCTTCATCTTTTAAGTGTTTTTGTATATTACTTAGTTCTTGTTTTTTACTGGTTCCCGATAAATTATCTACTGGCAACAGCAATGAATGCATAGGGGTGACCGACATTAGCATGCGATTGGCAACCACTTTTAAGTCTTGCCTAACGCTTGATAGTACCTTTATCAGTGCAAGTGCGTCGAGCGAGCCTATGGGGTGGTTAGCCACAATAACTAACTTACCTTCGCTGGGTATATTTTCAATTTGCTTTGGTTTGTAGCGGGTATCAAAGTCAAGTTCATCAAGTACTTGTTCAACAAATTCTAGCCCTTGTAGATGAGGGTAAGCATCGCCAAAGGCAACAAACTCTTGTTCATGTAATAAGTAGCCAAGCCCTTTTTTAACTAAACCTTTTACTTTAGGGGAGTTCTCTAACTGTGGTAAGTTTGCTGCTATTACTTTATCAACGCTTATCATATTAACCTCATTTACAATTTGGCCTATTCGCCATCCTGTTTAGAGTAAAAAAAGGGTGTGACATTTACTTTGCAGTAGTGTGACTTTTTAAAGAGTAAATAACCAAGAGTACATTTACCCAGTGAAAAACATAAAATTATTTAAGCTTATTAGGAGTTTACATGTCAGTTTTAGTTGCCATTACAGGGCGTGATAATACAAAGTTAATCGCAAGGCTAACTGAGTTGCTACCAAATGAGACCATTGAGGAATGGCCATCATGTAAAAACCCCAGTAATGTAGAGTTTGTACTCGCCTGGAATGCCCCAAATGACTTGTGGCAACAATTGCCAAATTTAAGAGCCGTTTCTTCATTTGGTGCCGGTGTGGATAGTATTAACCTGTCGCTATTGCATGAGCATATAGATGTGGTGCGTATTGTAGATAAACAACTAGCTGATGATATGGCAGAGTATGTACTAACTCATGTGTTAGCTCAAAAGCTACGCTTACAAGAGTACTTTGTTAAGCAATCGCAAGGTAACTGGAAACCCAAACGTGGTTACAAATATAAGCATGTCGGTATTTTGGGGTTTGGTGAACTCGCAAAAGCATGCGCAGATAAGCTACTTATTAATGGCTTTACGCTAAGCGCATGGTCAAAAACGGCTAAAGAAAGTCAGCATGTTAAGCTATACACTGGAACAGGGCTTGATGAAATGTTACCTCAAATAGATTTTTTAGTGTGTTTATTGCCACTAACTGACGAGACGAAAGGCATCATAAATACACAATTATTAGCAAAGCTTCCCAAACACGCCTGCGTAATAAATGTAGCAAGAGGGCAGCATATTATTGAGTCGGATTTATTATCAGCTTTAGATTCAGATAATCTAAGATCAGCAACCCTAGACGTGTTCACTGAGGAGCCGTTACCGAGTTCACACCCATTTTGGCAGCACACTAAAGTGACTATTACCCCGCATTGTGCAGCAATATCAGATTTAAATAGTGTGGCAGTACAAATAGCAGAGAATGTTGATCGCTTAAATAGGGGGCTTGAGTTAAACAATCGAGTTAATAGAACAAAAGGTTATTAATAGATAACAAATTGGTTTAGAAAACACCTTGTTAACATTTGTAATTTTAATTAATGTAGAATTTAAACACCAAAATAAAAATAATAAGAGTGACGTATGAAATCAAGTCAAGGCGGAGTAAAACTAAGTTTAGTGGTGGTTTCTATTATTGTGTTGGGCGTTTCTGCTTGGTTAAACCAAGCGAGTGCCGATCAATTACCTCAAAGTGGTAACGCACAGTCAACGCAAAGTGAGTAGTTACACTCTTCAGTATGCTCTAAAAAGGGAACTCTTTTTATTCATTCATGGCTAAGCCTGAATGTTCAAGAGTATCCCTCCTTTCATATAACCTTACAATTGCTTTAGCTTGCTTTAATTATCTAGCAACAAGCTAGTTAATAGCGCTTAGCATGGATCTCTCGGTTTTCGTGTTTTTTCTCATCACTTTTTTTAAGTAATACGTAGGTTGCACCACTGCCACCGTGATGTTTGAGGGCGGTATGATAAGCTAAAACTGCGGGTAGCGTCTGTAGCCACTTATTAACATAGCTTTTAAGTATACCGGGCTTCGCTTTATTTTTTATGCCAATACCATGGCGCACTAATACAACACGAATGTTTCGTTGATGGCAATCAGTAATAAAGTTAAATAATGTTGTACGGGCATTTTTAAGTAGCTGGCCATGTAAGTCTAATGTGGCATCAACTTGGTACTTTGCTAAGCGTAAGTTTTTAAAAACAGCGCTTTGTACACCGTCTTTTTTAAAGCTTAATAATGCATGTGGGTCTAATAGTTCTACATGCTCAGTTTGTAAGTAATTTTCATCGTTCGCGAGGCTAAGTTCAGCAGCTTTGCGTTTCTCTTGTTGTGCAAGGGTGACACTGGGATTACTTGCAAGAGGAGTTACAGTATCGTGGTTTATAGGTGTTACATCTTCCATAGAAGATAAAAATAAATCAAAATCAGATAAAGACATAGTAAGACCTAAATGAGGATTAATACGCGGTAAATATTATCTTAGTTCAATCTGTTCCCCAAGCCTTTTAATTTTTTAAATAAAAAAGCCCAGCAAGGCTGGGCTATAAAATATTCTAAGGGGAAATGTTAATTCTGCGTTACATTAAACTGCCCAAACGTATACACTTTGAACAAATAAAACGTATTGATCAACACTAAACTCATATTCGAAATAACACTCGACGACATCAAATCCAAGCTAAAAGTCAAAAATAACAGTCCACACGCACTAATGGCTGCAACGCGCAGTATTGTTATATTATTAATAAAGAATGCACCTAGTCCTAGTGCAAGTAATACAGTGTTTAAAAGCCAATCTAGCTCGTTTAGCATGGTCGTTTCAATAGTTCAGTTGTTGAAAAAAGGAGCGCCATTATGGTGATCTTTTGCACACCTTTCAACCAAGTAATTTTAAATTTTCAGATTAGTTTTTTTAATGCTAAATGTAGCTAGTCAATGCAGCAAAAAAGCCATTATTTTTTATTAGTTGGTACTTTTGACAGCTTTGCGGCACCTTCATATCTGCGCATAAATAAAGGGCATTGCGCTTCTCGTCTAGTTGCGGGTGCAAGTTTGAGTCAAGCAGTGTACGGCCATAACCAAAAACGCCAGGCCAATAAATACTTTCGCTTACTAATCCTAATTTTTTATAGGTGAGCAAAGTTGGTTTTGGAAAAATAATAGCTATAGCAAAAATGATAGCCAACGCAATAAGTAACCCTTTTTTAGACTTTACTGGCTGCTCTGCTGGGGGAGCTATTGGGTTAGCTGAAGATTGCGGTGCTGTTTGCGGCCTATTGCGAGGCTTTTTTACAGGGGGGTTTCTTTTTTGTGGTGTTTTACCAAGCAATGATTGTTTTTTTGTATTGTTTGACATAAAGCAAATCTGGCCTTTTGAGCTTAGGTCTCTATAATAAAATGATTAAATATCTAGTTATATAATAACTTATACAATGCTTTTAGCCTACGAGGAAGATACATGGATACGCAGCTATCAATTTTAATAGTGGATGATGTTAGCACAGTGCGTAGTTTTTTGAGCCAAACGCTCATGCACTTAGGAATAGAAAACGTTAAAGAGGCTTCAACGGCTAAACAGTGTATTAGCGAATGCCAGGCTGCTAATTACAATATGATTTTTTTAGATATAGAACTGCCTGATGGTGATGGTAAAGAGTTAATCGCGCAAATTAATAATATTAACCCTGAGACTAATGTGGTGATGGTGTCGGCCCATTCAGCAGTAGAAAACGTGAAAGAAGCCATTGATAAAGGTGCTAAAGGGTTTGTAGTAAAGCCATTTACACCTAAAAAAATAGCAGCCATGTTGAAAAAGTTTTATCCCGATCTAGAAAGCGTTTAGTCATTTTTTAAGGACTAAACTGTAGACATAAAAAAACCGGCCTAAGCCGGTTTTTTAATCATAAAACAAATTATAGCGCTTTAATTTTAGCTGCTAAACGGCTCTTATGACGAGCTGCTTTGTTTTTATGAATTAGACCCTTAGTTGCGTAACGGTCTAGGATAGGTGTAGCAACAGAGAAAGCTTGCTGTGCAGCTTCTTTATCGCCAGCTTCAATAGCAGCGGTTACTTTTTTGAAGTAAGTACGCATCATTGAACGACGGCTTGCGTTGTGCTGACGGTTTTTTTCGCTAGTGATAGCGCGTTTTTTTGCAGACTTGATGTTAGCCAAGGTTTGCTCCTAACAATCTTAAATAAAGCTTAAATTAAAGGCCGTGGAATATGCCTGTTTTTATCATGAATGTCAATGTAAATTTAACAATTCAAGAAAAACTGCTCCTTATAACGAACATCAATTTGCCGCTTCAGCAGTTAATATCGCTATTGTAACAAAGCACAGACGCCCAGCCTAGTGCTTTAAAGCGATTTATAAAAAAGACTGTGGCATAATTGCCTCAATTAAAGGTTTTTAAGTAGGTTTAAGGTGTCAAAAGGATTATTTCGCTCCGGTATGATTGTAAGTGCTATGACAATGATATCGCGTATTTTAGGGTTAGTACGAGATGCCGTTGTTGCAAACTTATTAGGTGCAAGTGCTGCTGCCGATGTTTTTTTATTTGCTAACCGTATTCCCAATTTTTTACGACGTCTATTTGCAGAGGGGGCTTTTGCTCAGGCTTTTGTGCCTGTACTTAGCGAAATTAAAGAAGACCATGGTGATGATAAAGTTAAGTTATTTGTAGCACAAGCGGCTGGTACGCTGGGCACTATTTTACTGTGCGTAACTATTTTTGGCGTTGTTGCCTCACCTGTTATTGCCGCGTTGTTTGGAACCGGCTGGTTTATTGATTGGTGGCAAGGAGGACCCAATGCAGAAAAATTTGTGCTGGCAAGCTCATTACTAAAATTAACCTTTCCGTATTTGCTATTTGTAAGTTTAGTGGCACTTAGCGGTGCAGTAATGAATGTATATAATCGCTTTGCAGTGGCTGCTTTTACGCCCGTATTACTTAATGTTTCTATTATTACCTGCGCTATTTTATTGCACGACAAATTTAGCGTTGGGGCATATGCGTTAGCCGTTGGTGTATTTGTGGGTGGGGTGGTGCAATTGTTGTTTCAGTTACCATTTTTATACCGCGCAAAAATGTTGGCGCGCCCGCGCTGGGCTTGGCAAGATGAAAACGTTAAAAAAGTGCGTAAGCTTATGTTGCCGGCCTTATTTGGTGTGTCGATAAGCCAAATTAATCTTCTGCTCGATACTATGATTGCCTCGTTATTAATGACGGGGTCTATCGCATGGCTTTATTACTCGGATAGATTAATTGAGTTTCCACTTGGTTTATTTGGTATTGGTATTGCCACTGTTATTTTACCTGCACTTTCTAAATTACATAGCAGTAAAAAACGCAGCGATTTTCAGCATACGCTGGATTGGGGAGTGCGTTTTGTCATCTTTTTAGGCATACCCGCTATGGTCGGGTTAATGATTATAAGCCCGCTTATTATTACTGTGCTGTTTGATCATGGCGCATTTAAGGAGGCGGATGTTGATCATGTCAAAGCGGTAAGTTTAGGGGTGGTCGCCTACTCGGTAGGGTTAGTTAGCTTTATGCTTATTAAAGTCTTAGCGCCGGGTTTTTACTCGCGCCAGGATACTAAAACGCCTGTGCGCATTGGAATTATTACGTTGGTACTTAATATGGTATTCAATATAATGTTAGCCCCATTTATTGGGTATTTGGGGCTTGCTTTAGCAACGTCTATGTCGGCCAGCTGCAATGCCTTTTTACTTTACAGGCAACTTAAAAAAGAAAACGTGTATCAGTTTTCTGCTATGAGCCTACGCTTTACCATAAAATGTATAGTGGCAAGCTTAGCCATGGGCGCGCTAACTTGGTATGTCAGTAGCCGTTATTATTGGGCTACATGGCACTTTCATGAGCAAATAATGTTGTTAATTGTACTGTTACTGGTTGCTGCAATAAGTTACTTTGCAGTGCTGTTTTTACTTGGCGTAAGACTAAATACGATAAAAAGTGTAGCAACTACTGAATCAAACTAAAAAAAAGATTATAATCGGCAGCCCTGTGGTTTTGAACAATTTTAAACTCGTTAATAATACTCGCTGAAAAAGGCATTAGGTGGCATGGAGTTAATTAGAGGTATACACAATATTCGAGCGCAACATTATGGTTGCGTATTGACTATTGGTAATTTTGACGGTGTGCATTTAGGCCATGGTGAAGTGTTAAAAGGGCTGTTAGCGGATGCCAAAGCACATAACTTACCCAGTACGGTGATGTTATTTGAGCCACAGCCGCAAGAGTTTTTCGCCAAAAATAATGCACCTGCTCGACTTACTCGGTTACGCGATAAACTTAAGCTGCTTAGTAACTTAGGTATTGAGCGCGTTATTTGTATTAGCTTTAATCAACAATTTGCCAATATGCACGCTGAGCAATTTGTTAGCGATATTTTAATTAAAAAGCTAGGTGTAAAAGCATTAACAGTAGGCGATGATTTTAAATTTGGTAAACAGCGCCAAGGGGATTTTAATTTACTGCGCAGTATGGGCAAACAAGCGGGCATGGATGTAAAAAGCACCGCGAGTTTTCGCCAATTAAATGCTAGAGTAAGCAGCACACTAATACGTGAAGCATTAGCCGCAGGCGACTTAGAAAATGCTAAGTTAATGCTAGGGCATAACTATGCTATTTCAGGGCGTGTAATACATGGTTGGAAAAGAGGGCGAGAGCTTGGTTTTCGAACTGCAAATATAGCGCTTAAACGCCAAGTTTGCCCTGTAAATGGGGTGTTTGCTGTAAAAGCTAATATTGCCGGTAAGCAGGTTTATGGGGTAGCCAATATTGGTAATAAGCCCACTTTTAATGGAACGCGTGCTTTGTTAGAAGTTCACCTTTTTGACTTTGCACACGATATATATGGACAGTTTATGCACGTGGAGTTAATTGAAAAACTTCGCGATGAGAAAAAATTCGAGACATTAACACAGTTAACGGCACAAATAGCAACCGATGTTGCCGCCGCAAAACAGTGTTTTGGTTTAAATTAGGTAGCCGATAGATACGGAAAGTAGGATTAATGAGCGACTACAAACATACTTTGAATTTACCGGAAACACAGTTTCCAATGCGTGGCAATTTGGCACAACGTGAACCAAAAATGCTTAAAGCATGGTATGAAGACGACCTGTACGGTCAAATTCGCAGCGCTAAAAAAGGTAAAAAAACCTTTATTTTGCATGACGGTCCTCCGTATGCAAACGGCGATATCCATTTAGGCCACTCAGTAAATAAAATTTTAAAAGACATTATTGTAAAGTCTAAAACTTTATCTGACTTTGATGCCCCTTACGTGCCTGGTTGGGATTGTCATGGCTTGCCGATTGAGTTAATGGTTGAGAAAAAAGTAGGCAAGCCTGGTGTTAAAGTAACCGCGAGCGAGTTTCGTGAAAAATGCCGTGCTTACGCTAAAAAGCAAGTTGAAGGTCAAAAAGTAGACTTTAAACGCTTAGGTGTGTTTGGCGATTGGGACAAACCTTACCTAACAATGAACTATGACTTTGAAGCAAACGCCATTCGCGTGCTTGGCCGTATTATTAAAAATGGCCACCTTCATAAAGGTGCAAAGCCTGTGCATTGGTGTACAGACTGTGGCTCTGCACTTGCAGAGGCAGAAGTTGAGTACCAAGATAAGCAATCACCAGCAATCGATGTGCGCTTTACATTTGCCGATCAAGATGCGGTTGTTAATGCCTTTGATTTAGCCGATGGCCATAAAGGTCAAGGCAGTGTTGGTACTGTTATTTGGACTACAACACCGTGGACCTTACCCGCTAACCGTGCCGTAGCTGTGCATGCAGATTTAGAGTACGCCTTAGTACAAGTCGATGATGAAGGCTCACAGCAACGCTTAATTTTAGGCTCAGAGCTTGTTAAAGATGCAATGGACCGTTACGGGTTTAATCATTTCCACGTACTAGGTTATGTTAAAGGTGCAGCACTAGAGAATTTACAGGTTGCTCACCCATTTTACGATTTTGATGTACCGGTCATTGTAGCAGATCACGTTACTACTGAATCAGGTACGGGTGTGGTTCATACTGCGCCAGGTCATGGCCAAGAAGATTTCGCGGCAGGCTTAAATTACAATCTTGAAGTAGCAAATCCTGTAGGCGCTAATGGTGTTTACCTACCTGATACAGAATTATTTGCAGGTCAGCACGTATTTAAAGCAAACGCCAGTGTAATTGATGTATTAACAGAGCGTGGTGCCTTAATGCACCATCATGCGCTTACGCATAGCTACCCGCATTGCTGGCGCCACAAAACACCTATTATTTTCCGTGCTACACCGCAGTGGTTTGTAAGCATGGATCAGGCTAACTTACGCCAAGACTCGTTAAGCGAAATTAAAAACACTCAATGGTTGCCAGAGTGGGGCGAAAGCCGCATTGCAAACATGGTTGAAGGTCGCCCAGATTGGTGTATTTCTCGTCAACGTACTTGGGGTGTGCCAATTGCTTTATTTGTTGATAAAGACACCGGTGCTTTACACCCAAATACGCAAGAACTGATAGAACAAGCTGCAGAACTAGTAGAAAAGTCAGGCATTCAAGCGTGGTATGACCTAGAGCCTGCCACCTTGTTAGGCGAAGACGATGCCAAGCAATACATGAAAGTACAAGATACGTTAGATGTATGGTTTGATTCGGGCGTAACACATGCCTGTGTTGTTGATGCACGTGAAGAGTTAGTTGGCCCAGCTGATTTATACCTAGAAGGCTCTGATCAGCACCGTGGTTGGTTTATGTCATCAATGATGACCTCAGTTGCTATTAACGGTCACGCTCCTTACAAGCAAGTACTAACGCATGGCTTTACCGTAGATGAAAACGGCCGCAAAATGTCAAAATCATTAGGTAACGTTATTTCACCACAAAATGTGATGAACAAACTTGGCGCTGACATTTTACGTTTATGGGTTGCTTCAACCGATTACACGGCAGAAATGACCGTATCGGATGAAATATTTAAACGCTCTGCCGATCGCTACCGTCGTATTCGTAACACAAGCCGTTACTTATTAGCTAACTTAAGTGGTTTTGATCCTAAAACAGACCAAGTTGCTGTTGATGACATGGTTGAGCTTGATAAGTGGATTGTTGGCCGTGCAGCCCAATTACAAGAAGAAATTTTAGCAGCCTACGATAGCTACCAAATGCTATTAGTAACGCAAAAGCTAATGAACTTCTGTACAGGTGAGTTGGGTTCATTCTACTTAGATGTAATTAAAGACCGCCAGTACACAGCAAAAAGCGACAGTCACGCACGTCGTTCTTGTCAAACTGCGCTTTACCACATTGCAGAAGCAATGACGCGCTGGATGGCACCAATTATGAGCTTTACAGCGCAAGAAATTTGGGAAGCATTACCGGGCGAGCGTAGCGATTACGTATTTACATCGGTATGGTACGACGGTTTACATGCACCGACAAACAGCCAATTTAGCAACGATGACTGGCAAGCGATTCTAAATGTACGTGACGAAGTAAACCGCGTACTAGAAGCAGCCCGTAAAGAAGAAGTGATTGGCGCAACGCTGCAAGCAAGTGTTAACTTATATGCCGAAAAATCATTGGCTGATAAGTTAGCTGCATTAGGTGATGAGCTACGTTTTGTATTACTAACCTCTGCGGTTACTGTATCTGCAGTAGATAGCCAGCCAAGTGATACACAAACAACCGAAATTGAAGGTTTATACATTAGCGTAGCAGCCACAGATGCAACTAAATGTGAGCGTTGTTGGCATTACAGCGACGATGTAGGCTCTGAGCCTGCACATCCTGAAATTTGTGGTCGTTGTGTAAGCAATGTTGACGGCGAAGGTGAAAAGCGTCAATTCGCTTAGGAGTTTTACTCAGTGAGCAAACTAGCCCAAAAAAGTGGTTTAGTGTGGCTTTGGTTAAGTCTATTACTGCTTGTAATAGACTTTGCCACTAAAACACTTGTTGTAAATACCATGGCTTATCAAGAGTCGATTAATTTACTGCCTGTTTTTAGTATTACCTACGTACATAACTATGGAGCGGCCTACAGTTTTTTAAGTGAAGCTGGTGGCTGGCAACGTTGGTTTTTAAGTTTTATTGCCATTGCTATTAGCGCGCTATTAGTATGGTGGTTAAAGCGCTTACCAGCGACAAATAAAATATTATGTAGTGCTTATGCGTTAGTACTTGCTGGCGCTATTGGTAATTTGTATGACCGCGTTGCTTATGGTTATGTAATTGACTTTATACATGTGTTTTATAAAAACTCGCATTTTCCAGTATTTAATATTGCCGACTGTGCAATTTGTATTGGTGCCGCATTATTATTATTTGATGCCTTTACAGGCGAAAGTCCGAAGGAGCATAAAGCATGAGCCAAGCTGTAATTGGTGAAAACTCAGAGGTTATTTTTCACTTTTCTATTAAACTAGAAGATGGCTCTGCCGCAGACTCAACAAAGGTGCATAATAAACCAGCCAAGTTAACGATGGGTGATGGCAGCTTAACGGCTAATTTTGAAAAGTGTTTGCTCGGTTTAAGCGCAGGCGAAAGCAAAACGTTTGAGCTAGAACCAGAAGATGCATTTGGCCAACCTAATCCAGATAATATTTACTATGTAGAACGCAGCAAATTTGGTGCAGAAACGCCAGCTAAAGTCGGCGCAATTATTGCCTTTACTCAGCCAGATGGTACTGAGCTGCCAGGACTGGTACGCGAAGTACAAGGTGAGTCGGTTACTATCGATTTTAATCACCCGTTAGCGGGCCAACGCTTAACGTTTGAAGTAGATATTATTGAGGTGCAAGGCTAATGGATATTTTATTAGCGAATCCGCGAGGCTTTTGTGCAGGGGTAGATCGTGCAATTAGCATAGTAGAGCGCGCTTTAGATATTTTTGAAAAGCCAATTTACGTACGCCACGAGGTAGTGCATAACCGCTACGTAGTAGATGGTTTAAAAAACCGTGGTGCCGTATTTGTTGAAGAGCTAGACCAAGTACCTGATGACAGCATTGTTATTTTTAGCGCCCACGGTGTATCGCAAGCGGTACGCTCAGAAGCTAAACGCCGCGATTTAAAAGTATTTGATGCAACATGCCCATTAGTTACTAAAGTGCATATGGAAGTAACACGTGCGAGCCGCAAAGGTATTGAATGTATTTTAATTGGTCACCATGGTCACCCAGAGGTTGAGGGGACTATGGGACAGTATGACAACAACGACGGTGGTATTTACCTTGTAGAGACCGCAGAAGATGTTGCCAAACTTAACGTTAAAAATGCTGATAACCTATTTTATTGCAGCCAAACAACGCTCTCAGTAGATGACACTGCAGATGTAATTGATGCGCTGCGCGAAAAATTCCCAGCAATTGATGGCCCGCGTAAAGATGACATTTGCTATGCCACACAAAACCGACAAGATGCGGTGCGTGATTTAGCAGATAAAGTTGATGTGCTTTTAGTTGTGGGAGCAAAAAACAGCTCTAACTCTAATCGTTTACGTGAACTTGCAGATAAAATGGGCACAACCGCTTATTTAATCGATGATGCAACAAATGTTGAAGCACAGTGGTTTGCTAACACGAGCGCTGTGGGAGTAACTGCGGGGGCTTCTGCGCCAGAAGTGCTTGTTCAACAAGTTATTGCGCGCTTAAAAGAGCTTGGCGGTACGCAGGTAGTTGAAAACCCAGGTGAAGAAGAGAATATCGTATTTGCCGTTCCTGTTGAGCTGCGTTAATCTATATAAATTAATTATTTAGATTACAAGGAGAGCCGTTATGAGCAAGTTGCCGCAAGGTGAAACATTGCTTTTTTCGGCTCTTTTTAATGAGCGAGGGGTACTTGCCACGCTTATTGTTACCCAAGTTGTTGCTACCATCTTAGCATTTTCTCCTTTTGTTGAGGGGGATAGCTGGCAAAGCCTTGGCGTAATTAGTTTATTTTCTCATATGACCGTGCTGGTCAGCATTTCTGCTTTATACTCTTTTCAGCGTGTTTTACAAAAAAAGCCGCAAACCACTCAACTTTTTGCTTTTTTTATTTCCTTTTTAGTCAGTACCGCTTTATTCAGTGCGCTGTGTGCCCGCTACTTTTTAGATATTGCAAATAATGAAACGAGTATTTATTTTGTACTACGAAACTGCTTAATTGTTTTTTTGATTACGGCTTTATTTGTACAGTTTTTACTGATTTATTTTGAAAAAGAGCAGCAAACAAAAGCGCTTTCGCGCGCAGAGCTTGACGCTTTACAAGCCCGAATACGCCCACATTTTTTGTACAATAGCTTGAATACCGCCGCTGAGCTAACACACCACGATGCCGATGCTGCAGAGCAAGCAATTCTTGCGCTTGCAGCGTTATCGCAAGCAGCTATGCGTTCAGGGCAACGCGTTTCTCTCGAGGATGAGCTGACCTTATCAAAACAATATGTTGCGCTGGAAACATGGCGCTTTGGCAGCCGCTTAGAGGTTAACTGGCAACTGCCTGCTGACTTGCCCGATATTAGTATTCCGTGCTTAACCCTTCAGCCGTTAATAGAAAATGCGGTGTGCCACGGGGTAGAGCCCAGTGAAACAGGGGCTGTTATTAATGTAGAACTGCATGTAACAACGGGATACTTAACATTGATTGTTTCCAATCCGATTACTCATACTGAGGCGTTAACAAGACCAAATAACGGTATGGCGCTTGAAAATATTCGCCAGCGATTGTTTATATATTACAAAGAAAAAGCACAGCTTTCAGTCACGCACAAAGAAAATGTGTTTAGAGTAAAAGTGGTGATCCCTAAACAGTTTGAGAATACCTAATGAATGTTGTAATTATTGATGATGAGCCACTTGCTCGCGCTAGAATAAAACGTTTACTGCAGCACAATGAGCATATTTTAGTACAGGGTGAAGGGGATAATGGCGCACAGGGGCTTGCCCTTATCAAGCAGGTTCAACCCGATTTGGTGTTTTTAGATATAGATATGCCCGGGATCAATGGTTTAGAAGTGGCACAGCAGCTCAATACTTTAAGTGTGCCACCAGCGATAGTATTTGTGACAGCCTATCCAGAGCATGCACTTGATGCATTACAGCTCAGTGCAGCAGGCTACTTAGTAAAACCAGTCACTGAGCAAGCATTAGATAAAGTATTAGCACAGGTAGGGCGTTTAAATAAAGCACATATGCAAACGCAGCAGTCTACAAAAATTAGTTATCAGCTTGGCGGTACGATTAAAAGTATTGAACTTGATCTCGTATATTATTTTAATGCTCAAGAAAAATACACCAATATGGTATTTGAAGGGGGCGAGGCGCTAATTGAGCAAAGCTTAAAGCAACTTGAGCAGCGCTTCCCAACGCAATTATTGCGTATTCACAGAAATACACTGATAAATAAGCAAAGGCTTGTTGCCTTACACACCCTAAATTCAGGTGTACATAGTGTAGAACTCGCTGGGTGTAAGGAGCAATTAAACGTGAGTAGGCGAGAGCTAAAAACAGTAAAAAGTATATTACAGTAGTTTTGTTTACCGTTTATCAACAAATTTAACCGTTTATCCTAGTATATATTGCATCTACATTTTCAATGCATAAACTTATGATCAGATAAAATTGATTTGGTTTTTACTATGCATTCACCTCACAAAAAACCTCAAAAAGGCTTTACCCTAATTGAAGTGCTGATTGCGTTTATTATTTTAAGCTTTGGCTTATTAGGCGCTGTTGCACTGCAGGCAAAAGCTAAGCAGGCAAGCTTTGACTCTATGCAGCGCGCAGCAGCAGTCGCGTTAGGAAATGACATTATTCAACGCATTAGAGCAAATGATACCGCACAGCTCGTTGCCTTATATACGCAAACATTCACGAGCAAAACCTCAACATCTACCTCTACTGCGTGTTTTAGTGGGTCGTGCACTGCAGCGCAAGTTGCAGCCCTCGATTTACAACAATGGAAACGCGCCATTCGTGCACGCGAAAATACCGGCACACTTGATGATGCCACAGTGTGTATAAACCCTACGGCTGCAGCAGGCACGGGGGGGCGTGGCTTTAATATTGAGGTCATAGTGTCTTGGCAAGGTCGTCAAGAGTTTAATGCTAATGATGAAACCAAAGCGCTTAAATGTGGTACTGATGACAAAAAACGCCGCTTGGTTGCATTAAATAGCTATATATACCTAAGGAGCTAACATGAGAGAAAAAGGTTTTACACTAATAGAAATGATGATTTCATTATTTATTGGTGGGCTTATTTTAGGTGGGGTGATGTTTACCTATATTGGTATGAAGGTAACCACAAAAGACACAATGACAATAGGTGAATTGCAAGAGTCTGGTCGCTTAGCAATTAATATTATGCAGCGCGATATTGAGCAGGTAGGCTTTTGGGGAACTTATTATGATGATTCGTTCACGGCAGCAAACACACAAACGCTTGCTACCCCTGGTGGAGATTGCTTTGAGGGGCTTAATAACGGCAGCTTTCCAGATTTAACATCTTCTAGTAATTTCAGAACTATTTATGCAAAAGAAGCCAGTTCAACAAGCGAGCTTAACTGTATAACTAAGCCAATTGCAGGGACTGATATTTTACAAATTAAGTTTTTACAAGGTGAGCAGCTCACTGTTGATGGTGCAACGAATGAAACACAAGCGGGTGAGAACTATTTTATAGCTGAGCAAGAAAGCGCAGAATTTACCCGAGGCGTTGTAGCTGCTGGTAGTTTGAACGTAAATGCCACGGTGTGGCCCTATAGCCATCATGTTTATTACCTCGCAGAGCAAACTTATACGGTAAATAATAAAAGCCTTACAGTCCCAGCATTAATGCGAAAACGCTTAAATGGCGCCAATATGAAGGCCGAAACCATTATGGAGGGCGTTGAAAATATGCGCTTTGTGTTTGGTTTAGATACAGATAGTGATAGCCGTGTAGACTCTTACCGAAGCATTAAGGACATGCAACACACTGATTGGGAAAACCGCAAAAGCATTCTAACAGTACAAGTTTTTTTATTAGTAAGAGCATTGCAGCCAGATCCGGGACTTAAAATAAAAAATCAAACATATACTTTAGGTGAAGATGAAGACGCTCGAGAGCTTACTTTTAATGACTCTTACAGAAGAACAGTATTTACCACCACCATTCGTTTAAATAACGTGGGAGCAAATTTATGGCGTATCTAAGTAAACACGCAAATAAACAACAAGGTGTAGTGCTTATTACAGCCCTCATTATGGTTATTGCAGTAACGGGTATTGCCGTTACATTAATGAGCAGTAGTAGCGTTGACATAAAAATTACCAATGCAGCCCAAGAGCGTGAAGTGGCTGAAAATGAGCTTATTGGTGAGGTACAGCGCATGATTTCTGATGAAGCAAGTAAAGGCGCTGCTAATCAGTTTTTTTTAACGCCAGATGAAGTCTCAACTCATGCAGGCGCAGACGATGAGGGAATGGTCATCGCCGCGCATGACGACATGCAAAGCAAAATGGTAAACCTAAATCAGGGAGCGCTTGATTTAGAATGCCCACGCCGATTTAATTTTACTGCGGGTATATCGTGCAACATGCTGCAAGTTTCTACCACTATAAAATATGGCTCTAAAGCGAAACACGAACTTACAATTGTAACCGGCGTTGCTCAAGAAATGGCCAGTATAAGTAAGGGGATTTAAAGATGAAACCGAATAAAGTTCTCGCCTCTTTAATTGGCATCACTTTAAGCAGCTATGTTGCTGCCGAAGATATAGAGTTGTATGTAAACCACGATGTGGATGTGGAAGAAAAACCGCGAGTACTGTTAATTTTTGATACATCAGGCAGTATGGCTTTTTCATCTACTAATGGTAATAGCTGTGGTTATAGCAATCAAACAGGTTACTACTTATGTGCGGATAGTCGACTTGCGGCAGCACAATATGCCATGACAAAAGTAGTATCAGATAACGAAGACACTATCGATTTTGGCCTAATGCGCTTTGAAAGAAATTCAGCCGGAGGATATGTTGTAAATGGAGTTGGTAGTGATTCATCGGTAGTACGTACTTCTATCGCAGGGTTACCAGCAGATGGGGGGACACCACTGACAGAGACGCTTTGGGAAGCATATTTGTATATCACTGGACAGGAGGTTCAATACGGAGAGGGGGTTACCACTGCAGAGCGTGATACAAATGTAGAGTTACGCACGGGTAGCCAATGGACAGATGTTGAGTGTGAATGGGTTTGGAATCGCCGTCGAGGTTGGGTGTATGAATGTGAAAATATAGTGAGAGATAATTACGAGTATACTTATATATCGCCATTTGCAGACAGTGAAGCTGAAGCGGCTCGTTGTGATAATTCAATCAACATCATTTACATGACCGATGGTGATCCATCTAATGATAACGGCAGCGATAGTGATATTAGTGATGAACACGAAAAGTACTTTGGAGAGCCATTAAACTGGGACACCGATAGTTATTACAGTAATTATTTACACCAAATGGCCAAAATTATTCATGGTACAAGTGATGTTACTGTTGATTTATACCCTGCTACTGCTGATATTCACGAAACAGGCCGCTTATACACCATAGGTTTTGGGTCAGGCATGAGTGACGAAGGTCAAGAGTTATTAAGGCGTGCGGCCTTATTAGGTGGCGGTGAAAACTTACCAGCGAGTACACCTGACGAGCTCTCTAACTCATTAAATAGTGCAATTTCTCGCATTCGTGAAGTTAACGATAGCTTTTCATCGCCTTCGGTAGCAAGTAACAACGTAGACCAAACACGTAGCCGTGATGCCATTTACTTTGCCATGTTTTATCCAGAAACAAACACACGCTGGGGCGGTAACTTAAAAAAATTAAAAGTATCAGGCAGTGAAATAGTCGACTCAGTTGGCAACACCGCGCTTGACTCTGATGGTTTAATCGATACTGATGCTAAAACATTTTGGTTGCCAGATGGCCAGTCAGCTGATGGTAACTTAGTAGCACAAGGGGGGGTAAATTATCACTTGTCTTCATTAACAGGCTCACCCGCTGAGGGCAGACGTAACCTCTATACCGATAAACAAGGCGATATAGTTGAGTTTACAACCAGTATTGTGAGCGACATTTTAGACTTAGTAACTAACAACCCGATTAGCCTAGCCAGTTCTGATATAAAATGGGCAATGGGAATAGATGTTGATGATGAAGATAACGATGGCTCTAACACCGATCAACGCAGTGATATTTTTGGTGACCCTTTACACTCTAAGCCCGTAGCAATCGACTATGGTAATAACGACATACGCATATTGATTGGTACTAATGCCGGCTTTTTACATATGTTTAAAGACGATGATACTAATAATCAAGTAACCGAAAGTTGGGCATTCATTCCCTCCGATCTTTACGATATTATTCAGCCTTTACGCAATGAAAACACCGGTAAACTCTATGGTATGGACGGCCCAATCAGTGTTTACTTTAGTGATAAAAGCTTAAATGATGATGGCATCAATGATGGTATTGTTGATGCGAGCGATGGTGATGACGTGTGGGCGTTTGCAGGCATGCGCCGTGGCGGGAAAAACTATTATGCCTTTGATATCACTAACCCCGATCAGCCTAAAAAACTATGGGATAACCCTATAGAGGGTGGTAAAGGCGATTTTAAAGAGCTTGCTCAAACGTGGTCAAAGCCCCAAATAGCCTACATAAAAGCATTTGGTGATAAACCATTACTCATTTTTGGTGCAGGGT
The DNA here is from genome assembly GCF_005886915.1 of Pseudoalteromonas sp. S3776. Lineage (NCBI taxonomy): Bacteria > Pseudomonadati > Pseudomonadota > Gammaproteobacteria > Alteromonadales > Pseudoalteromonadaceae > Pseudoalteromonas > Pseudoalteromonas sp. S3776. Next base: position 120,500 of record NZ_PNCU01000010.1, read on the forward strand.
ATGACACGAATAAAGACGCCGTGGTAAGAAGTGAAGATTCTGTAGGCCGCGGTATTTATATTGTAGAAGCTGAAACAGGCAAAAAAGTGTGGGCTTTAACACCAAGCGAAAACGGATTTAAAGGTAAGCACTCGATTGCAGCAAATCTATCTACGCTTGATTCAGATTACGATGGTTACATTGACAGAATTTATGCTGCCGATACCGGGGGCGATATTTGGCGTATTGACATGCCAGGCACTAGCACCAGTAATTTTACGCATTTTAAACTTGCAGAACTAGGTAGCAGTTTAGCAAGCCAAGACCGTCGCTTTTTTTATCAACCAATGGTGGCGCGCACACTATATAGCAAGGTAAGTGAAACAACCGTTAATGGCGAAACAGTTATTACACGTTTAGATACACCTTATGACGCGATAGTGATTGGTAGCGGTAACCGCTCAAAACCCACCGGGACCAATGAAGACGATCAACTGTTTATGATAAGAGACGAAAACACAGTAACTCAGTCATTCACGACTGCACCAGCAGCGATTAAACCAGCAGATCTAATGCTAATGAACAGCGACCCGTTTGGTAATGCATTAGACGATGTAGATGAGTTTGTTGATTTAGAAGTTGATTTAGCTAAATTCAAAGGGTGGCGTTATGAGTTAGGCACCGGCGAAAAATCTTTAGCCGCTGCAACCGTGGTTGGCGGTGTCGCTTATTATACAAGCTTTACACCTTCATCTGAAACTTCCACAGAGAACCAATGTTCGTTAAGTGGTGGAGGCGGCTCGTTATATGCTTTCCATTTACATTATGGCACCAAAGTCTATGACGACCTAAAATTTACCACTAGTTATGATGTACCTGACACACCACAATTGTACTTCGGTGAAGCCCCATCGTGTGCAGATGGCAACGGTGATGGCATGTGTGATGATAACCCAACCATTGAAGTGACCGAAGAAAGCCAGTTTTACCTAATTGGGCCGGGGATAAAAGGCGAAAATGCGCAAAACCCAATGAAGCCAGTAGAAATAATGGGCCCAGGCTTAACGGTTGTAGATGGTACAGTACAATTAGTTAATGACGACGATAATGTAGGGTTTGGTTTTAAAACCCAACAAACCTATATTTATAAACGTGAAGAGAATGATGAAATTGATGATTAAGGAATATTAATGAATAAACACGTACGCGGATTCACGTTGATAGAGTTAATGATAGCCGTGGCTATTGTAGGTATTTTAGCCTCAATAGCACTGCCTAATTATACTGAGTATGTAAAACGCTCTTCTCGCGCAGAGGCTGCAGCAGCGCTTTTAGATGCCGCAAACAAACAAGAGCAATACTTTGTAGACAATCGTGAGTACACAGAGTCATTTTCAGACCTAGGTATACAAGACACCACAGAAAACGGCCATTTTGAGCTGTCGATTGATGTGGAAGAGGACGACAATACCTTTGTAATTACAGCTAAACCTATTGCAGGTGCAGTAAAAGGCGACGGTGATTGCACACAAATTACAATCACTGATACAGGCTATAAAGGCGCAAAAGGCACTAAAGGTAACTCAGACGTTGAGTACTGTTGGGGACGTTAACTTAATCTGGTTAACTAGTCGCGCTGACATTTGTCGGTTGATTTAATTCGTATACGCCCTGTTTGACTAACAGATAAAGCCAGCCCCTCAAGGTTGGCTTTTTCTTTATTTGGGCAGTATATAAATGTTCCATTTTGAAAACCATTTAAAGAGCCATCGGGCCGAAAGGTAATTGCACTTCGGGGGTACTGCATAGAATCGGCATTATGGATTTTTTCAAAAGTGCTTATTAATAAGTCGTCGGCGTCTAATGATGTAGACTTGTCGTTATCAATAAATAACGACATTTGTCCATCCCACTCATCTTTAGTGCATTGATTATTTTTTAAAGCACACAAAGTAACATAAGTGCCATTTTCAATGGCGTAAAGGCGGCCATAATTAATGTTTCGGTGCAGCAAACTAACATGGTTATCGGCGCGGTTTTTCGCTAAAAAGTCAGGAAAAACCGATAGAGAAATTTGGCTAACAATACTCACTATAGCAATAGATGCCATCAATTCTAAAAGCGTATAGCCAGCCTGAGTTTGGGTAGATAACCTCATCCCTGAAGCCCTGAGTCAAAAAATGTATTAGCTCAGTGTAGTAAATGATAAAAATATGACAACTTAAATTGTATATTTTTTAACCGCAACTAAGTGCGCTGTCACCGGCATAAAAAGCGGTACCAGATTGCGATAAAGTAAGGGCTTTATTATTTTCAGTACCACCATTGGGACAAAAAACAAAGTCACCTGGGTTAGTGGTAATTCGTCCACTGGTATTAAATCGTAAGCGACGCTCATTGCCTGTAAAGGTTAATTTGTCGTTATCTGAAATTTTTTCCATTACTCTAAGCAATGTATCGGTAGCACCATTATAGTGCCCGTCGTTATCTAAATCGATAAACACAACAATAATCTTATTCTCGTCCCACTTTTTGTTGCAATTGAAAGTGTCTTTGCTGTTTTTAATTTTACCTTGACCGGTAGGGCATACAACAACAATTTCATCGGTACTGGCGGCTTGCGAACGGGCAAAACTAATATTACGTTTTAGTTCAAGTAAGAAGTTTTCAGCGCGGTTTTCTTCAAGCATATCGCTGCTGTCCCAAAGCGCTATAGAGGCAATAATACCCACTATGGCCACTGCCACCATAAGCTCTAATAAAGTTAAACCGGTTTGGAATTTTTTCATATTTTTTACACCTACTACATTTGTTATTGTTATAGCGAGTTGAGAATATTTACACATTGGACTTATAAGCAATTATACCATGCTTGGTTGTTTTATCATCGAATTCAATTGCTTTGTTTGCTATGAACCCCATGATTGTCTAAAATCGAGGCAACTAAAGCTTTAATAAGTAGTGAGCATGAAAAAAATAGAAGCAATCATCAAACCCTTTAAGTTAGACGATGTACGCGAAGCCTTATCAGATGTAGGTATTACAGGTATGACTGTAAGTGAAGTAAAAGGCTTTGGCCGTCAAAAAGGGCACACAGAACTTTACCGTGGCGCTGAGTACATGGTGGACTTTTTACCTAAAGTTAAACTTGATATTGTACTAACCGATGAAGACGTTGAGCGCGCAATAGAAGTAATAGTAAAAACAGCGCAAACCGGCAAAATTGGTGATGGTAAAATATTTGTCACTGATGTTGAGCGTGTAGTGCGTATCCGTACAGCAGAAGAAGACGAAGAAGCAATTTAATTTTATAGTGCAAAACATTTTTGTATATAAAGCTAAAAAGGCTGCAAATAGTTATATTTGCAGCCTTTTTTATAAGGTACTATTTTTTAAGTAGTAAAACTATTAAAGCTTATTGCTCTTGAGAATGCGCTTCACGAGCTTCTTCAATTTCTTGTGCAATTTCTTGCGCTTTTTGCTTTGTTTTTTCAGTTAGCTCGCCTGCGGCTTCTTTACTTTTTATCCATGCATCAACGGCAATTTCTTTGCCATCGTCGTACATGTCTAAGCCCATCGCTTTACTTTGCTCAAGTAGCTCATTTAACGACTCATCGTTTTTAAGCTCGTTGGCTTTATCTTTTACATCGTTCCATGTATCACCAAGCTGCTCTTGCATTTGTGCGCTTTTATCTTTTGCATCTTCTTGTGTTTGTTGGGCATCTTCACAGCCCGTAAGTGTAATTAAAGTGCCTAATAAAGCTAAACCTGCTAATTTGTTCATGTGTTATCTCTCCTTAGAGACAAGTAATTAATTCACCCTAATAATAGAACAACGAAAATGAACACACCTGTAACAACACGCTTAAATTTTGAATTAATGAATGAACACGACTGGCCTTTGTTGTATGAACTAGATCAAGACCCCGCGGTAATGAAATATATAAATCGGGGCACTCCTTCTTCATTAAAGCAAATTAAAGAAATAGGAATCCCCAGAATGCTTGCCTACAAAAATGCAAACAAAGGTTGGGGGCTGTGGAAAATCACCCTAAAAAAAGACGGCTCTTTTATAGGGTGGGTACTTATTAGGCCTATGCACTTTTTTACTCAAACGCCCGATTTTTCAAATATTGAAATAGGATGGCGCTTTAAACAATCTAGTTGGGGGCAAGGCTTTGCAACTGAGGCTGCGAGCGCATTATGTAACGCTTTAAAAATGCAGCCAGAGGTAAAAACACTATCGGCAATGGCACTGGCCGATAATAAAGCTTCAATTGGTATTATGAAAAAGCTTGGGCTTAGGTGGGTCAAAAATTATGTGCATACCGATGAGCAAGGCGACTTAAATGCCGTTTTATACGCTAAGCCGCTATAGCATACAAAAATTAACGTGTATAAACATTGACCTAGCATTCTATGGTATGCATAAATGAGCCAAGCGAGATTAAAATAATAAAGTAAGGATGTTTTATGGGATTATTTTTTCGACCAAGCAGGCTCATTGTTAAGAGTGTATTGATTGCACAATTTTGCATATTTAGCGTGCAGGCAGAGCAAGTTGCTAAAAGCGCGGTAGCAATGCCTGACGCTTTCAGTGCAGATGTCGCGCAAGCTATTTTAGAGCAAGGTGGAAATGCTGTTGATGCGGCTATAGCTGCGCAATTTGTATTGGCGGTAACACTTCCCGAGGCAGGTAATATTGGCGGGGGAGGTTTTATGCTTATACAAAAAGAAGGAAAAAGTGATTTTATAGACTATCGCGAAACCGCCCCCCAAGCAGCGCACAGAGATATGTATTTAGATGCCAAGGGCAATGTAATTAAAAACAAGTCCATTTATGGTATTCACGCCAGTGGCGTACCGCGGAGTGTAGCTGGTATGTGGTTGGCGCACAAAAAACACGGCACCTTAAAATGGCAAACATTAGTACAGCCGGCGGTTACCTTAGCAGAGCAAGGCTTTAAGGTGCCGCCCAAATTGGCCAAAGGCGTTAAGCAATACATTGCTCATTTAGACAAGCAAAAAATAAATGTAAATTTTAAGCACTATTTTGCAGATATAAAAGCAAATCAGGTATTTAAACAACCCGAGCTAGCGGCTACTTTAAAACGAATAAGAGATAACGGCCAAGACGGATTTTATAAAGGTGAAACAGCCCGCATTATTGCCAACTTTATGCACCAGCATGGCGGTATTATTAATGAAGCAGATTTGGCTCACTACTCTGCTGTGTCGCGCACGCCTATTAAGGCTAATTGGAATGGCTATGAAGTATTAACTGCTCCACCACCAAGTTCTGGTGGAATAGCTATTTTACAGTGGCTAAAAATGTTTGAGCTTAAAAAAAGCGAAATGGGGCTAGTACATAACTCTACTCAATACGTACATTTACTTGCTGAAATAGGCAAACGAGTGTTTGCCGATAGAGCAGAGTACTTGGGCGATCCTGACTTTTTTGATGTACCAGTGACTGAGCTTACTAATATTGATTATTTAAAAGGGCGCAGTAAGGGGATTTCTTTAACCGCTATTTCCACCACCGAAAATATAAAACCTGGGCTTAAAGAAAGTGAGCAAACCACACATTTTTCTATTATTGATAAAATGGGTAATGCGGTGGCCAATACCACAACAATTAATTTAAGCTTTGGTAGTGGCGTTGTGGTTGAAGGTGCGGGCTTTATATTAAATGACGAAATGGATGACTTTAGCGCTAAACCAGGGGTAATGAACGCCTTTGGTGCGCTCGGTGGTAAAGCAAACGAAATTCAGCCAAAAAAGCGTATGCTTAGCTCAATGTCGCCAACTATACTGCTTAAAAACAATCGCGTTAAAATGGTTACGGGTTCGCCTGGGGGCACAACAATCATTAGCTCGGTGTATCAATCGATTATAAATGCGGTTGAATTTAACATGAGCGCCGAGGGTATTGTTAACAGCACGCGGTTTCATCATCAGTTGTGGCCTAAAAACGTGATCAGAGTGCATGCAGGGCTTAGTGAAAACACAAAAACTGAGCTTATAAAAATGGGCTACACACTGGATGAGCGAGGTTTTGGTGACTTGCAGGTTATTGTAAATAAAGACGGTGAGCTACAAGCTGCGTCTCAGGCTACAGGTCGCGGTGAGTCTCGCTTTTTTTAAAGGCCTGGAGCTAACTCCTTTAAGCTAAAGGGGTTAGCCTTTAATTTATCAACCAATAGCGGGTACTAATCCCAACATTTGCATAAATTGGGCGACAATAATTGCAATACCGCACAGCCCAGCAACTGCTAAACCAACATTACCACTTCGTACTTTATACCCTGATTGCGGGCCTACCTTACGCTGCTTATAAACCATCGACACGGGTAAAAATATAGCTAGTACCACAAGGGCGATGGCTGCATAACCCAGCGCCATTATAAATCCCTGAGGATAAAACAACGCAAACCCTAAAGGAGGAATAAAGGTAATTAGTGCGGTTTTTATTCTCTCTGATTTGGTATCGCCTTTATTAAATGCATCAGCAAAAAAATCAAATAAGCCTAAGCTAACACCTAAAAAAGAGGTGGCCAATGCTAAGTCGGCAAACAGTGTAACGGCGCTTGTTACTTGCGGATTATGCGCAATATTCGCGACACTCTCTACAAAGCCTGTTAAGCCATTACTATTGAGTAAATCACTTTGCTGCATAATACCTTGGCTAAGCAGTTGCCAAAAAATATAAATCACTAAAGGTAAAGCAGCCCCTGCAATCATTACTTTACGCAATACTTTTGTTTCTAGCCCCACATACTTAACAATTGACGGAATAGAGCCGTGAAAACCAAACGAGGTAAAAATAACGGGTAATGCAGATAAAATCAGCCCTTGCTCAACGGGTATTTCAAGTAAGTGCTTACCTTGTACATAGGGTGTAAGCATATAAAACAAGCTGCCTAGTACTAAAATTTTAATAGTAAATAACACGCGGTTGAGTTTATCTACTTTACTGGTACCTAAAGTAACCACGCTACCAATTACAGCGGCCAAAACCACAGAGGCAATTTGTGGCGCGATGTTTATGCTTAAATCACTACTAATCCGCGACTGTAACTGTGCGCCACCACCGGCAATATAAGCTGCACACAGGGCGTAAAATAAAAATACCATCGAAAAATTAGCAATATATTGCCCACGCTTTCCTAACCAGCGTTTTGCTAAGGTGTTCAAAGTTGCATCTCTGGGAGCGTGTTGGTGGAGCTCTAGCATTAATAAAGCGGTGTAGGTCATCAGTAACCAGCTGGCTATTATCAGTGCAAGAGCAGTATTAAAGCCAAGCCCAGCAGAGGCAATGGGTAACGCTAGCATACCAGCGCCTATGGTGGTGCCTGCAACAATTAACATGCTGCCTATTGTTTTATTTTTAAGCACTTAACTATCCTTAAATGTGTGAGAGGCACTCAAGATATAACTAGTTACTTAAAACATAAATAGTTTTGTAATAAATGCGCGTAAATAATAATGTAACCATGAATTTACAGCTGTATTTACGCGCTTAAAGTAGTTACATTTTCGCTATTTGAATAATTAAGCGGCGGTTTTTATTTCGGCCTAAAATATTTTCATTGGTATCAACAAAGCGTTTTTCACCAAGGCCAGTGGTTTGTACTTTGTTTTCATCAACACCTAAGCTGACCATATAGTCTTTTATCGCATTGGCACGCTTACGCGATAAGTCTAAGTTATTCCAGCGTCCACCGTAACTATCGGTATACGAATCAATACTGATAGATTCAATACTCGCGTCATTTTTTAAATACTCAGCAATTTTATCTAAGCGCTTTTGCGACTCTTTAGTGAGCTTGCTACTATTTGATTGGTAGTTCATTACGGTAAATGAAATATCCTCAAAACTGTACGGTAAAAGCTCATCTCGGCACTGCAAAAATGCCCAATAGGCTTGTTTAAAATTAACGCTTGAAATACCAACGGCAATTTTGTCGGCACTATTTTGCCAGTCTTGGTAGTAAAAGGTAGGATGAAACCCTTTTTCAAGTTCGCTCAGCATTTCCCATGCGGTTTTATTACCAAGCTCACCATCAAACTTTTTAAGTAACTTCATCGTAGTTATATCACGCGTGGGCAAGCCTGCTCGCCATGCTGGTGGCACTGCCTTTAAACCTGCTATATCATAATTTTCCGGACGCACAACCATATCTAAATTAAAAGTTAGATTTTTATTTTTACTTGCCGATGCCTTGAATATAGCCTCGCCATAGTAGGGCACTTCGTGGTTTAGCTGGCACTGTAAGCGTGTTGTTTTTATAACTTCCCAGTTAGAGTTATCTTGATTTGCGCTGTATTGACGCATAGCCGCTTGCGATGAATAGCTCATCAGGGCGGTGCCAAGGCTTACGCTAATAAAAAACAACTTACACTTCATAAAACGCTCCAGTTAATCTACTAAGCCAATATTTTGGCGTGCTACAAAAGCTAGGCTCAATTAATAGCCAATACGGGTAGCAGTTATTAGAAAGCAAATAGCATGCCTACAATATATTCATTAAAAAATTTATAAAGCCCTAGCCGAGTCGCCCTCAATTTTGACATAATAGTGAGCTTATCCTCACAAACCAAGAAGACTATGGCAAATACTGAGCAAACACTTTTCGCACAACGCTTTCGCGGCTTTTTTCCTGTTGTAATCGACGTAGAAACCGCCGGCTTTAATAAAGAAACCGACGCCTTACTTGAAATTGCCGTATCCATTTTAAAAATGGATGACCAAGGGTTACTCAGCATAGATCATACCGTTCATTTTCATGTAGAGCCTTTTGAAGGTGCTAATATAGAACAAGCTGCCATTGAATTTAACGGCATAGACCCGTTTAGTCCACTGCGTGGCGCTGTACCTGAAGAAGAAGCAATAAAAGAAATTTGTAAAGCAGTACGTAAAGCGCAAAAAGCCGCCGGGTGTCAACGCTCAGTTGTAGTGGCACATAATGCTGCCTTTGATCATGGTTTTTTAAATGCAGCCATTGAGCGTAACAATATTAAGCGTACGCCATTTCATCCGTTTGTAAGCTTTGACACAACCTCGCTTGCAGGCTTAGCGTTAGGCCAAACGGTACTGGCTAAAGCATGTAGAGCCGCGGGCATTGAGTTTGATAACAGCCAAGCACACTCTGCACTTTACGATACAGAGCGCACAGCAGAGCTGTATTGTTTAATAGTAAATCGTTGGCAAGAATTAGGGGGCTGGCCGTTAGCGCCACTACCTGAAAGTGACGCTCAAGAAACTGAAAACACTCAAGAGGATACTAAAACGACTGAGTGATTTTCCCCTCAGACAGTTTTACCAAGTGGGGTGGGTAAATACGCGAAAACTGTTTTGTGTCTTTTGCTATTTTAAGCTCCACACCTGGGTGCATTATTTCATTAATTTTTAAGCGGCTAGTGGCTAATAGCTGAGAAATTTTTTGTTTCACCAATCTTTTTTGACGTTGTACGTGCATAGCACGCGTTTTTATATGCTGCTCATTAGCGGCAATTTTATCTAACAGCTGTTGTCGTTGAGCTGCAACAGGAATTTTTATCGCTTTTTCTTTAGCTTGATTAAGCGCCGACGTTTTACTTGCTAACACCTTTTCAAAATCAATTATCTGAGACTGCTTTGAGCGCAGTTCATGCCAGTTTTGAGCTAAAAACACGCGTGTTTTAGTACCTGCAGGTGCACCTAGTTCCCCTGTTTCAATACGCATAGCATCAAGAATATTACCCCCAATTATTTTTCCGCGCGGGTTACCTGCTTTACCTACCCGTATTAAGCGCCTTGCACTTAAATTACAATGCAAGGCCTGGCGCTCTATAAATAAATCCTGTGCACTTTTAATATTACAGTACTGGGCATAGCCAATAGAAATGGTACGCTTAGCTGAAATTTCACAAGTAAATGCTTCTTCATTTTCGCGCTTGCGCCCAATAGCGCCGAGCATAATAGTGACCGCGCTTTGGCTTTCAATCGTGCCTGATTCAACAAACCCTAATACAGTAATATCGCCATTGGCTTTAACCCGCATACCATCTTTAACATCACCAGAGATAATTACGCTGCCATCAAAATCAACATGGCCTGTGCTTACATCTACATTATGAAAGCATAAAACGTCGTCCACCCGCATGCCTCTGGGTAGTGCAACTGGCACGCCCTTACAATCGGCAATGAGCATGTTTGGGTTGTTAGGGTCTATTTTTGTGCCTTCAAAGGGCTGTAATTCATGCTCTTTACCTGGCGTGGCCTTAATTAGGTCGCCAAAAACCGTATAGCCATCCTCCCCGGGTGTAGCAGCCACACGCTGCATTAAAGGAGTGCCGGGTTTTACGGTAATAATGGCGCCAAGGTCTTTCATATCCACCTTGCCACCTTCTTTTGCTTGAGGGCTAAGTACGCGGTCTTGCGCAGTAGAGCAAAGGCGAACAAACCTCGCATCACTGCCTTCTTTGGGGTTTCGGCCATGGGCCACAATAGCGCTATATGCTGTACCTGCAGGATGAGAAAACTGCTGTCCTAAAAACGTATCAAGTGCACGAGGGCTAATGCCTTTTTTCACACCAGCTTCAGCCAGCGCGGCTTGAGCGGCTTCCATAGAAAGTAAAGCACCGCCTCTGGCCGTGGTAAGTGTTGCCTCAGCAACCATGTTTTTTTCATCAACATTAATAACAAGGCTCGCGTCCGTTGCTTTGGCAATTACTAATGACTCTTGCTGATAATTTTTACTTGGTGAAAATAACTTACCAATATTGCCAGGGAGCACTTCAAACTCGCAATAATCCGACTGCTCAAGTAACTCAATAAGCTGAGCGCTTGTTACCGGAAATCCATTATCAATAGGGTGCGCAGATAACGCCAGCTCACCCGTTTGTTCATTAAATAAAAAAACCGACATTTATAAATTCCCTACGATTATGCCTGTTATTATGATTATTACTTTCACTACAAAAACTTAAGCCTCTGCGTAAAAATTAACTCCTTATTTGAGCACAACTTGAACGGTATGTTAAGTAAATGTTCAGTATTTGTTTGCTTTTTTGCAAACTTGTGCTTATTAACTGTTCACTTGATTCTGTAGGCTAAAATAAAAGTGTCACACCCCTTGAGTATCAGACGTTTACTCAGTTATACTGCCCTCACTGAAAGAAATTCATATTTCAGGGGCTGATTAGGATTCGACGGAATTCAAGAAGCCTGAGGTGCATGTCGAGGTGCGGTTTGCCTCGTAAAAAAGCCGCAATTTAAAGTAATCGCAAACGACGATAACTACTCTCTAGCAGCTTAGGCTGGCTAGCGCTCCTTCCATGTATTCTTGTGGACTGGATTTTGGAGTGTCACCCTAACACCTGATCGCGACGGAAACCCTGGCCGGGGTTGAAGCGTTAAAACTAAGCGGCCTCGCCTTTATCTATCGTGTTTGTCCGGGATTTAAAGGTTAACTAAATGACAATACTAAACATGTAGTACCGACGGTCGAGGCTTTTCGGACGGGGGTTCAAATCCCCCCAGCTCCACCAATACAGGTATTTAAGTTCGTTACTTAAAAACCATAAAAAACCGCCAATTTGAGCAATCAAGTTGGCGGTTTTTTTATGGGTTTAATTTATTCTGTGCTTATAGTGGCTAGCTTCATTTTTAACGATCTTACTTTCATTTTAATACTAATAATAATAAGCGTTAAGAACGACATTAAGCTAATTAGCAGAGTTAAATCTAAAATTGGTGACTTGGCGAGTTGTGTGTTTGCAGGCGAGGCCGGTAAAGCGTTAGGCTTATTTTGTTGCTGCCTAATATAGCTTTGGCTTATCCAATCAACGGCGTTGATCCACTGAATTTTATCTGGGTTATCATTAGCAAGCTTGCTCATTATATGGGCGTCATTATTGAGCGATTTAGCAAGGTTAATTAATTGCTCCCAAAATACATGTTCCGTGCCTAGTGCGTCTATTTCTTGTAAGTGCTGCTTTAACTTTCCTGCACCCATGCTGTTTATGTTTGGTTGCTTTAGAATCTTTGCGTAACTGTTTATGTGCGCTGAAAAGCGAGCAAAATAGCTATCAATTTTTTGCTGCGCCCTTTGGTTAAGCTCATCTGTGCTGTGGGTGCTAGGCAAGGTGACTTCTGGGTGCTTTTTTTGATTTGCTAAGTACTGCTTATAATTAACGTAATTTAATGTTGCAGAGGGGGAAGCTATTGAGCTGTCTATCATACTCATTTTAAGTGTGTTAAAGCTTATTACTGCTGAGCAAATAAGGCAGATGAATAATAAGCTATAGCAAAAAAATAACGCACTTTGCAGTGCAAGTTTGGGCAGGGTGGCAGGGCTATTTACGCCGGCCTTTTTAATGCTGGTTATTGTATTGGCTATGTTTTTTACCGCTGGCTCGTTGTTAGTAACAACCAGTTTAGTACCCGCTGTACTTTGGGGTGCCCTTACACTTGCGTGCGGTTCAACCTTAGTTATTAAGCCAAAGCTTTTCAGCTGTGATTCGGTTTTAACTGCATCAATACTCGATAGGTCTTTAACGAGTGCATAGGCTCGGCCATCAAATAATTTTACAACGACATTATGGGGAATTTTTAAAAACTGACAAAGTTGGTCTTGTACGGTACCAATGTCAGCATTTTGATGTAACTGACCATTAAAAATAATTTTAAATGAGGCGCTCACGCTATGTCCTTATTCGTGCAACTTCCATTGAGGAATTTTTATTATTGTTTTAACACGCTGTTAATTTACCAGATAAAATAAGGGGTTTCTAGTATTTAACCTTATTAAACTAGTAAAAAAGCCTGAACAAAAATCAACCTTTCATAATCTCAACATGCTGTTTTATAGCCGTTTTAATGGAAATACTTGTTTTTCCTGTGGTTTTATTAGGGACGATGTTGATTTGTGTTATTAAAGCAATTTAAACGTGTTGTTTACATTTATAAATTTAAAGAGGAGGCGGTGCATAGAGGGTTCTGTTGCACCTAGGTAGAGTGCCCTTTGCATGGGAGTTGCAAAGGGCAGCAAGGCCTGATTTATTTTACAGCTGTTTTAATCGGTGTTTCACCATTAAATAACTCAAAAACGCGGTTGCCATTAAATGTATTTGTAGCAATATGCAACAAGGCATTGGCTACGTTTTCGCGGCTAATTTTAGCTTTAGAACGATCGCTTGGGCGTTCTGTGGTTACCTTCATTGAGGCGCTTTCATTGGTTAAAGTACCTGGGCGCACTATGGTGTAGTTTAAACCACTGTTGATAAGGTGCTCATCTGCCATATGTTTGGCAACTAAGTAAGGTTTTAAGTCGCTTTCAATCGAGTCTGGATCGTCAGCGCCAATAGAACTGATCATAATAAAATGCTTAACGCCATGCTCTTTAGCATACGTGGCTGCTTTGGTAGCCGCCCATAAATCAATTAGCACGGTTTTATCTGTGCCTGTACTTCCGCCAGAACCTGCAGCAAATATTACTTGGTCGCAATCTTTTAACGCAGTAGAAAAGTCGCCTTCGAGGTCTTGCTCTACAATAGTTAAAAACGGGCTATCTAAATCACTTAACTTGCTTTTATCGCGCACTAATGCAGATACATTTTGCTCATTGTTTAAAAGCAGCTCGGTTGCCATTTTACCAATCTGTCCGCTAGCGCCAATAATTAGGGTCTTACTCATAATTAATTCCTTCTCAATTTAGTGTAAAGGTGTTTAGTACAAATAGACCTTGGGGTAGGCATGCGTTTTTAAAGGGTAAAACATGATTATTCTTCACAAATAATAAATTTGCTGGTGAATAAAGTAGGAGTCTGAACTGAGCGTGAAAATTAGCCGCTTTTTGCCGTGTTTATTCAATCATTATACTGACTTCGGTAACATAATTATGATGGTATAAGCTAATGCGTACGGCATGACTTTGATAGTTATAGTAAAGGGTGCGGTAGTTGTTATCGCCTTTAATGTTGAGAGGCTCACCAAGTGCGTGTTGATAAAATTTAGCAATATCATTGATAGAGGTGGCTAAATACCCAGTGCGTACCTTTGGGTATTCGTTAGTTACATCCATGGTAGTGACAAACTCTTCGGGTAAGGGGATCTCGCTTACGTTTTGGCTAAATGCGTTAAACGATATAGCGGCAAGTATTGCTACAGCATAAGTTAAAGCTTTCATTTTTTTCCTTTTATTTATACCCATTCGCATTCGTACATAGGCTGCGCTTGGGTAATATAAATTCCTTTTATAGGTATTATTTTACGCAAAAAAAGAATGGTGTCATTTAAATTTTATTTCGTATTAAATCACGCACTATAAAACGCGCTGGGTGAATAGCTTGGCTTACACGCTCGCTTAATGGACGTGGCTCGTTATTTAAGGTGCTAATAAAGTGCTCACTTAATAGCGGTGCACTGCATAATGCACGCGCTCCAAATCCGGTAAAAATATGTAAGCCTTGTTGTGGCTTTTGCAAAGGCAAGTATTGATAGCGTTTACCTAAGCGTAAATTAGCAAAGGCGTTGATGTAATCACTTTGCTCACACCATTGCCCCGCCATTGGCAAATGATCTATAAATGTGCAGCGTACAGCGGCTTTAGCGCAGGTTATATCACCTAATGAGGTGGCAAAGTCGCTTTGGTGGTAAAAGCTAAGGAGTTGCTCGTGGTTTAATTGGTTATCTTTTTCTGTAACGGCGCGACTTTTTGTGTTTTTTTCAAATGTAGCGCCCATACAGTGTTTACCTAAATAGGCGGGTGTAAAATAACCTTTATGGCACAACACAGTTTTAAGCTTTTTAGAGTGTTCACTGGCTTGAATATGCGATACTTGGCCGCGTACTCCTACAATAGGTAATGCGTTTGTTTGCTCAAACGCATCGCTATGCTCACCAGCACATATTATTACATCACTAAATGGGCCGTACTGAATGTTATTAGCGGCTAAATACCAGCCTTCGGGTGTTTTGTTAAGCTGCTTAACATGACAGTTAAAATGGCGGCTAAAAGGCTGTAAAGTGTGGGCAGCCTGAAGCATTGCTTCTACTAATTGCGGTGGGTTTACCCAACCGCCTTGCTCAAAATAAACGCCGGGGTAGCCGGTTGTTACGCCTGCAAGTGTGTCTCCTTGCTCGGCAGTTACATTGCGCATTAAGGATTGAGGCCATAGCTGTTTTTGTTCTAAGTTTTGGTGTTTATCGGCAAGTGGTTTTTTTACCGCATGTTGCAACACACCACACCAACTATGATCAAAATTAAAGCCGTTTTTAAGTAGTTGCTGGTAGTTGCGTTTAGCGTATAAAAAACTATGCGCAAATAATTCGCTGTGCGGTGAATTTTTAGCTTGTAAGTGCGGGTAAACCGCACCTTGTACATTATGTGAAGCCCCCATAGCTGGTTTTTCATCTTGACAAAATAGGGTGCTTTTAATGCCACGCTTAGCCAAACTGTGCAAAATACAGCTACTTGCAATTCCGCCGCCTATTACAGCAACATGTTCTAGCTTGGCAGGGGGGTGTTCAAAGTATGGGGGTGATGAGTGCGCACTATTAGCATCGGCTAATTGGCCTATTAGCATTTCCCGTTTGCGCCCAAAACCTTTTACTTTTTGCATATTAAAGCCTGCGGCTATCAAGCCCCGGCGTACAAAGCCTGCCGCGGTAAAGGTGGCTAGTGTTGCTTGCTTGCGTGATATATCAACCATGGCATTAAACACACTTTGTTGCCACATGTCGGGGTTTTTACTCGGTGCAAAGCCGTCTAAAAACCATGCATCGACCACCCCCGATTGCGGGTAGCTCATCGCGTTTATGGAATCAAGCACGTCGCCAAAATACAAATCAAGAATAACTTGGCCGTTATTAAATTCAATACGGTGGCAGCCAGCTAAATTAATTGGGTAATGCGTTGTTAATTCATCACTTAGCTTGTGCAGTGTTGGCCACGCTTGCAATGCTTTTTTTAGATCGTCAGCATTGAGCGGGTATTTTTCAAACGAAATAAAATGCAAACGCTTAACACGTTTGTCTACTTGATTTTGAACTTGTTGATTGGCAAGGTGGTCATTAAAGTGCTGCCATGCATTTAAAAAGTTTAAACCCGTGCCAAAACCGGTTTCGGCAATAACAAAATGCGCTTGGTCATGATTTTGTAACCGCGCCTGTATATTGTTTTGTTGATAAAACACGTAATGCGATTCAGCAAGGCCGTCGTCATTAGAAAAATAAACATCGTCAAAGTTATCGGCTACCGGTGTGCCTACTTCATTAAAGTGTATTTGGGCGTTTTTTATCATGACTTATTAAATTTTTAGACAGTATTTTTTTATTATTTTACGGGTTTTCTTTGAAATAGTCTGGCGTTATTTATAAGCTATTAAATTCAGAGTACAGGTGTACGCTAGAAAGCTGACCACTTAACACCTAAAAACAGCGTAAAATACACAGTAATTTAGTTTCAAGCTAAGGGAATTACCCATGAGAAGAGCCGTAATTACGGGTATCGGTGTTGTATCAAGCATCGGTAATAACAAACAAGAAGTTTTAGAGTCATTAAAAGCGGGTAAAAGCGGTATTGCTTTTAACCAAGAATTTGCCGATTACAACTTACGCAGTAATGTGTCGGGCAAAATTGATATTGATGTTAAAGAACACGTAGACCGTAAAGCAATGCGCTTTATGGGAGATGCTGCTGCTTACTCTTATATTTCTATGAAGCAAGCAATTGAAGATGCTGGCTTATCAGATGAGCAAGTATCTAATGAGCGCACGGGTTTATTAGTAGGCTCAGGTGGTGGCTCTTCAAAGTGGCAAGTAGAAGCAGCCGATATTTTGCGCGAAAAAGGTGTAAAACGTGTAGGCCCATATATGGTACCGCGTACAATGGCGAGCACCACATCGGCCTGTTTAGCAACGCCATTTAAAATTAAAGGTGTTAACTATTCTATAAGCTCTGCGTGTGCAACCTCTGCACATTGTATTGGTCACGCGGTTGAGCAAATTCAATTAGGCAAGCAAGATGTTATTTTTGCCGGTGGTGGTGAAGAGCTACACTGGACCCTTGCAATGGAATTTGACGCAATGGGTGCGTTGTCTACTAAATACAACGAAACACCAGAAAAAGCATCACGTACGTACGATGCAAACCGCGATGGTTTTGTTATTTCTGCTGGTGGCGGTATTGTTGTAGTAGAAGAGCTTGAGCATGCACTTGCTCGTGGCGCACATATTTACGCAGAAATTGTAGGCTACGGTGCTACATCTGATGGCTACGACATGGTAGCACCTTCAGGTGAAGGTGCAGTACGCTGTATGCGCCAAGCAATGCAAGGTGTTGATGCACCCATTGATTATTTAAACACGCACGGTACCTCTACGCCAGTAGGTGATGTTAAAGAGCTAGGCGCCATTCAAGAAGTGTTTGGTGGTAATTCGCCGCTTATTAGTGCGACTAAATCATTAACGGGTCACGCATTGGGTGCTGCGGGTGTTCACGAAGCTATTTTCTCAATTTTAATGATGGAAAACGACTTTGTAGCGCCATCTATTAACGTAGAAGAGCTAGATGGGCAAGCACAAGGCCTTAACATTGTAACTGAGCGCCGCGATGCACAGCTTAATACGGTAATGTCTAATAGCTTTGGCTTTGGTGGTACAAATGCCACATTAGTTATGAGCAAATATAAAGGTTAATTCGTTTTCTCTTTATAGTGATTAAAAGCCGAGCATTGCTCGGCTTTTTAGTTTGTGTAATTGCTTGGTTGTTCGTTACAATAGCGCCTCATTTTGCCATACGGACTCCCCAATGAAGATTCTTGCCGATCAAAACATGCCTTTAGTTGAGCAGTATTTTGCAGACTTTGGTGAGGTAACGCGCTTTGATGGACGAAATTTAACACCTGATGCGTTAATTGATGTTGATGTACTCCTTACGCGCTCGGTTACTAAAGTAAACAGTGATCTGCTTGCAAAGGCTAATAAATTAAGCTTTGTAGGTACCGCCACCATTGGTGTTGATCATATAGATACACTTTTACTTAACGAGAAAGGCATTGCTTTTAGCAGTGCCCCTGGCTGCAATGCAATTGCGGTGGCTGAATATGTAATAAGTAGCTTATTCGCTTTAAGCCAAGAAAACGCAACCTCACTGAGTGGGCAAACAATAGGTATTGTTGGGGTGGGAAATATTGGCAGCTGTTTAGCTCAAAAACTAAAAGCACTTGATGTTGATGTTTTATTATGTGACCCAATTAAACATGAGCAGGGCTTATTAGCCGAGCATGTAGAACTTGATGAGCTACTTGAGCTTGTAGATGCGGTTACTTTTCATGTGCCGCTGATTAAAACTGGTGAGCATAAAACACATCATTTAATAGATGAAAAACGCCTAAATGCGTTAAAGCCTGGGTTAGCTGTTATAAATGCTAGCCGTGGAGAAGTGATTGATAACCAGGCTTTGTTATCGGTTATGAAGCAAGGGGCAGACTTAGATTTGGTTCTTGATGTGTGGGAAAACGAGCCTAACATTTTAATTCCATTGCTTGATCATGTGCGCTATGCCAGCGTGCACATTGCCGGGCATACCCTTGAAGGAAAAGCCCGCGGCACACAAATGCTGTATCAGGCTCTATGTAAATTAAAAGACGTAACCGCAGAAAAATCGCTTTCTGATTTTTTACCACAACCTGCTGTTACAAACTTAAATTTAGAAAGCACCTTTACTGAGGCTGATATTGCGCGTTTAGTGCATTTAATCTACGACGTACGCCGCGATGATGGCATTTTGCTACGTCACTTAGCAAAAGATGGGTTTGATCGTTTACGTAAAAACTACCCAGTAAGGCGAGAGTTTAGCACTTTAACAGTGCAAGGGAGTGGGCAGCATACAAATGCACTCGCTCAGCTTGGTTTTAACACCGCAAACTAATTTAACTAGCATTGTTGTTTTAACAGTGCTTAAAGAGGATAAAATATGTCGCAAAAATATAATGTTGCTGTGCTTGGCGCTACAGGCTTAGTAGGTCGTCAAATTATTGAAACCCTGGAAGATCGTAAGTTTCCGGTAGACCAACTCTTTTTACTAGCCAGTAGCCGCAGCGCAGGTGAAGACATAAAGTTTCGTGGCGAAACCATTGAAGTACAAGACGTAGAAGGCTTTGACTTTAGCCAAGCACACATTGGTTTGTTTTCAGCTGGTGGCAGTGTATCAGAAAAATACGCGCCAATTGCGGCCGACGCTGGCTGTGTTGTAATTGATAACACTTCACATTTTAGAAATGATTTTGAAGTGCCGCTAGTGGTACCAGAAGTGAATGCAGCAAGCCTTGAAGACTTTAGAAACCGCAATATTATTGCAAACCCTAATTGCTCTACTATTCAAATGATGCTTGCCCTTAAACCCATTTACGATGCTTATGGTATTGACCGCATTAATGTATCTACCTACCAAGCTGTATCTGGTGCAGGCAAAGAAGCAGTAGATGAATTGGCAAAACAAACCGCCAATTTGATGAATGCGCGTCCAATGGAAAACGAAATTTTTCCTAAGCAAATTGCATTTAACGTTATCCCTCAAATCGATACCTTTGAAGATAACGGCTACACACGCGAAGAAATGAAAATGGTAAACGAAACACATAAAATTTTGGGCGATACTACCATTGCGGTTAACCCAACCTGTGTACGTGTACCTGTATTTTTTGGCCATTCTGAGTCAATCAATATTGAAACACGCATGCCGTATGACTTTGAGCACGTTAAGCAGCTTTTAAATGATGCGCCAGGGGTCGAACTTATTGAAGACGAAGGAGATTACCCAACCGCGGTTTCAGATGCCAGTGGTAATGATACGGTTTACGTTGGCCGCTTGCGCGCCGATATTTCGCACCCGCATGGTTTAAATATGTGGGTTGTGAGTGACAACACCCGCAAAGGGGCTGCAACAAATAGCGTACAAATAGCTGAAGAGTTAATCGCTAACTATTTATAAATAGCAGCTAATATAGTATGTAAATTAAGCGGCAAACTTTAAGAGTTTGCCGCTTTTGTTTTTGGAGAAGCCAAATTATTGCCGCTTAGCGTTGCTACTAAGCTAAACGCCTTGATCTATCACGATAAAATAGTATTAAGAATAAAGTTTTAAGGTATTTATTTTCAAAGCGTTGCAATGGATATTAGACCGTAACTGGTTTATAGTTTGTAACTGGAATAGAGCTTGCAACAAAAATAGATTGTAATAACAAATGTAGATCAGCTGTTTGGCTGGTTACGGCAAGAATAATTAATGTTGAGCAGCTTAATAAATAGCAAAGCATTTAACATTTACACATTAAAGGATCAGCATGCGCGGTTTAGCTTCACTTATTATATTAGCGTCTGCATTGGTAGTAACTCCAATTTACTCTCAAGACAGCACCCAATTAAAGGGGCCAAAAGGCGCTGACTATGGTGCGCAAGGGCGATCAATAGGGCCTATAAAGCCAACCGATACACTATGGCGTATTGCTGCCAAAGTACGCCCAGATAATTCAGTTAGTATCTACCAAGTTATGCAAGCCTTGTATAACAAAAACCCTAATTCATTTTTAGAACAAAACCTAAACCACATGCAAAGTGGTGCCTATTTAAAAATACCCACTTTAGCGGAAATTAGACGCATAGATCCACAGCTTGCTAAACAACGCTCAGAGCAAGACGACGCGCTGTGGGAAAAAAAGAAAAATGGCACACTAACCACCAGTGAAATTAACGCTGCGCAAACTAAAGTTACTCAAGCGCGTAAAGCCGATGTTGACGACGCTAAAAAAGAAATTCAAAAAGAATTAAATGAAATAAAAACGCAGCAAGGTAATAAACTTGTAGAGCTGCAGCAGCAATTTAAAAGTTCGGTCAATAATGTAGAAGAAATATTAGCTGAAAATAATAATCTCAAAAAGCAACTGTCGGGCATTTCAAAAGAACTGGCTAATGTAAAAGAGCAACTAGGCCAAGACAGCGAAATTCAAAAACAGTTAAAAGAACTCATTGAAAAGCAAAATGAAATAATTGCGCAACAAAAAGTACAAGAAGTACCAAAAGAAGAACCTTTTGACTTAGGCGCTTTCATGTCTAAACCGCTTGTGCTTATTTTATTAATGACCATTCCTGCATTATTAATTATTTTTGCTGTGGTGATGTTTTTACGAAAGCGCACCAACAAAGATGAGGAAACGCAAGATGACGACGACTTTCTACCACAAACGCCCAGCTTTACCGAAGACGAGCCGCAAAGTAATGATGCGCTAGACGATCCAATCATTCCTGACCCTCTTGATGATTTAGATATTCAACTGGATGACAATCATAGCGACGATATTTTGCCAGAGGGTGATATTGCATTTGACGATTCTCTAGATGATGCGTTAGACGAGGAATTTTCTGATACTGAAAACTTGCTCGATCAAGACGAATTAGAAAGCTTATTAAGTGATGATATTGTTTTTGATGATGAAGGCGGTGCAGGAGACGAGTTAGATATTTTCATGCAGCAGGGCTTTGATGAGCCTGTAGATGAGAAACCAGAGGATGAAATTGACCTCGATTTAGGTGATGCAAAAGAGTCAGACGATATTTTAAGCAGCGATGATCTAGATGATTTATTTGATGAGGACGATAGCTTACCTGAAATTGACTTGCCTGAGGTTGAGCAACCGAGTGATAGTAATGTCGAAAGCAATGATGAGTTGGCCGCCTTAAGCGAAGAACTTGCCCAAGAAGAAGGCGATGACTTTGATATTGATGAATTATTAGATCAACAAGCTGATACAGACTCACCAAAAGACGATGACTTTGACTTAGACGACATAGACAGCTTAATTGATGAAGCGAGTGATACCACCGATACGGCCTCTGCTGATGCGCTCGTTGAAGAAAGCGATGATTTTGATTTAGATGATATAGACAGCCTAATTGATGAAGCGGGCGACACACCTGATGAAACCCCAGCAGATGCACTTGTTGAAGAAAGTGATGACTTTGAGATAGGTTTTGGTGAGTGAAGTGTAAGTGAGGAGTG
>NZ_PNCU01000100.1:0-244 GCF_005886915.1 Pseudoalteromonas sp. S3776
CGAAGTGGATGTGACGCCACCAACCCTTGCCTTTACACCGACCTTTGAGCTTGGTTTATTGGTTACCCTAAGCGGTACCTCTGACCTGCCAGCAGGCAGCGAAATTACTATCACTGAGCAACTTATAGGCGGTGGCATTGGGGCCACTTACACCACCACAACCGATGCCAATGGTAATTGGTCATTAGTGGGCTTGGATGTATCACTCCTTGATGTTGGCTCTGTGATCGCCACAGCCACCGAT
>NZ_PNCU01000101.1:0-355 GCF_005886915.1 Pseudoalteromonas sp. S3776
TTTCCAAATTTTTAAAGAGCAGAGAATCAAAAACTTCTCAAAATTAAACACACTCTATTCTCAGGTGTTATTGCTACCCGATAAAGAATATTTATTTTTAAGAAGTAAAGTGGTGGAGCTAAGCAGGATCGAACTGCTGACCTCCTGCGTGCAAGGCAGGCGCTCTCCCAGCTGAGCTATAGCCCCACATATGCTGGTCTTATTGTCTGTTATGACACTTCAAAAGAAGTGGTGGGTCTGGGTGGATTTGAACCACCGACCTCACCCTTATCAGGGGTGCGCTCTAACCAACTGAGCTACAGACCCAAACAATAAGTGTTGTTCTCTTTACAATTAACAATCATCTGTGTGGACA
>NZ_PNCU01000102.1:0-452 GCF_005886915.1 Pseudoalteromonas sp. S3776
AATAAACAAGACACCCATCTTAATTTTGCAGTTTAGCAAACGTAGTACTAGGCTTTTGTCAGTATAAAAAACGAGCAGGGTGTCTTATGGCAATTGCAAGAAAGCGACAAGTAAGTTTGGTTGATACAAAATATTACCACTGTATCTCGCGCTGTGTTCGACGTGCTTTTCTGTGTGGCGAAGACCACATTACAGGTCAATCTTACGAGCATCGACGAGGGTGGGTTGAAGATAAGTTGCTTGAATTGGCCAAGATATTTTGTATTGACGTCTGTGCTTATGCAGTTATGAGCAATCATACACACTTAGTGTTATATGTTGATAATAAAAAAGCGAATAGGCTTAATGATAAGGCGATTGTTATTCGGTGGCACAAGCTGTGCAAAGGCACCGTACTTACGCAAAAGTACATACAGGGCGAAAAGCTAGGCAAAGCAGAGCTTATCTTTTTT
>NZ_PNCU01000103.1:0-304 GCF_005886915.1 Pseudoalteromonas sp. S3776
ACCATCTTTATTATAGATAGGATTGGTAGGATTGAACTGTAAAGTAGCACCTAACAAACTACCTTGGTAACCTGCATTATTAGATAATGGAGGATACTGGTTACGGGTGTTAGAATAAGTAAGATTAGCGTCAAAACGGGCTTTGTCTTTCCAGAATTTCTGAGAGAAATTAATACGTCCTGTGGCACGCTTTAAGCTACTGTTTCTTACAATACCTTGTTGGTCGTCGTAAGAACCACTTAAACGTAAGGTTGTTCCTTTATAATTGTAACCCCAACTTAAATTATATGCTTGAGAAATAGCG
>NZ_PNCU01000104.1:0-225 GCF_005886915.1 Pseudoalteromonas sp. S3776
CAACGTTTCTTTGGTAGAAGAAGTTGGCTGGGATACCAGGATTTGAACCTGGGAATGCCAGGATCAAAACCTGGTGCCTTACCGCTTGGCGATATCCCAACAAAGAATTAATTGATAGTTTTAGTTCTTATCAAGAACATGGTGCGGAAGGAGAGACTTGAACTCTCACATCCTAAGATACTGGAACCTAAATCCAGCGCGTCTACCAATTCCGCCACTCCCGCA
>NZ_PNCU01000105.1:0-324 GCF_005886915.1 Pseudoalteromonas sp. S3776
TTGTTGCTGTGATGTCAAAGCGTAATAACCAGCGTTTGAGCGCTTGTTCTCTATTCAAAGGAAACTCTTCAAGACATTCCCTAAAACTTGGAAATGCGTCTGCAAGTTGTTTACTGGTATCCACATTAAACCCATTTGCAAGTAAGACCTTGGCTTGTTTGTGGCTAATGTCGCTCAAAGGCAGTTTTTGAACTAATTGTTCACACGTGTCATCAATACTGCGGGCAATAAAACATATAGAAACAGGGAGAGACGGTCGCCCTGTACACAAGCTCTTTGACAAAGCTGCCAGCGTAATACTTGGTCTCTGGCTGAGCATGTTAA
>NZ_PNCU01000106.1:0-397 GCF_005886915.1 Pseudoalteromonas sp. S3776
ACTGAGAAGCTGACCGATGGTCCTGTAGAACAGCTGGTCATTTCTCCCCGTAGCAATTACATACTGGTTAGCAACAATGGCACTACAGAGTTTTGGAGTGTTGATAATGAGCACCCGGAAGTGTCGTTATCTGCGCTCTGGGGTGAGGTCTGGTATGAAGGCTATGAGCAGCCTGAATATATCTGGCAATCATCCGCATCCAATAATGACTTTGAACCCAAACTGAGCCTGACTCCCCTGGCCTTCGGTACTCTCAAGGCTGCCTTTTACGCGATGCTGCTGGCTACGCCTCTTGCCATTGCTGGAGCAATCTATACAGCTTACTTCATGGCTCCTGTCATGCGTCGTAAGGTGAAACCTGTCATTGAGTTAATGGAAGCCCTGCCTACCGTAATCC
>NZ_PNCU01000107.1:0-280 GCF_005886915.1 Pseudoalteromonas sp. S3776
GGGGGGGGGGGGTGGGGTTGGTTTTTTTTTGTTTTTTTTTTGTTGTGGGGGGTGGGGGTGGGGGGGGGGGGTGGGGGGGGGGGGTATGAGGGGTGGGGGCGCGGGGCAAAGGACGGGCAGACGGCGTCGACGCGCCCGGGGTGGGCGCGGAAGGCCGGCGAGCCCGGCCGGGGGGGGGGGCGGGCGGGGGCGGGGGGGGGGCGGGGGCGGGGGGGGGGGCGGGGGGGGGGGGGGGGGGGGGGGGGGGCGGGGGCGGGGGGGGGGGGGGGCGTGGGGGCGG
>NZ_PNCU01000108.1:0-223 GCF_005886915.1 Pseudoalteromonas sp. S3776
ATCAGCTATCAGCTATCAGAATAATGTACATACTGATTTTAATAGCAACAAATTTATATCGTGTTTTGTATTATTTTCGCGTCATAAAGCCTAACTGCGCCAGCAAGCTAGGCGCCTACAACGTTCCCCTCTAAAACTCAGCGTACTCCTAACCTCTATGTGAATTAAAGTTTTTTTATTTTTGCACAAGGAAAAGCAAAAAAGGAGTAAATGAGAAAACATA
>NZ_PNCU01000109.1:0-229 GCF_005886915.1 Pseudoalteromonas sp. S3776
GGGGGGGGGGTGGGGCGGGCGGGGGGGGGGGGGTGGGGGGGGTCGGGGGGGTGGGGGTGGCGGGGGGGCGGGGGGGGGGCGGGGGTGGGTGGGGGGGGGGGGGGGGGGGGGGGGGGGGGGGGGGGGGGGGGGGGGGGGGCGGGGGGGGGCGGGGGGGGGGGGGGGGGTGGGGGGGGGGGGGGGGGGGGGGGGGGGGGGGGGGGGGGGGGGGGGGGCGGGGGGGGGGGGG
>NZ_PNCU01000011.1:0-68174 GCF_005886915.1 Pseudoalteromonas sp. S3776
TATTCACCATAATTAGGCGATAACGTCGTAAAAATGCCAATCAGGTTCTGCCTAGGGGCCATTTACTCTTTGTTGCCTACATGGATGTAGGTAAGGGGCGTGAGCAGGACGCGGAAGCTTTGCTCGGTTTTTACTTATTCTTACATGGATGTAAGTCATTAGAATAACGCAGGAGCAGTTATCGAGCCCACTAGGTTACAAACCTCGCGCCGCGATTTTAATCGCCCCTAGATTGAACAAATTTCAATCCGCAAAGGTCAACACGCCCTAGGTTAAACACCTTTAAACATGCTCAAGGAGAGTAAAATGAAAATTACTGGAAGCTGCTACTGCGGTGAAATTAAATACCAAGCCCAGTCGCAAAATAATAACGTACTTGTATGTCATTGTAGCGATTGCCAACGCATGTCTAGCGGGCCATTTAGAGCGGTCATTATGGGTGAGCCTAACTCAGTCGTTTTTACTAAAGGCGAGCCAAAAGAGTATGTTAAAACAGCACAGAGCGGCAATAAACGTGCGCAAGGCTTTTGTGGTACGTGCGGCACTACACTTTACGCAACTAATGAAGCTAAAGCCGATAGAGTGTACGGCCTGCGTATAGGTGCTGTTGATCAGCGAGATGAATTTACCCCAGCTGCACAAATTTGGTCGCAATCAACGCTTAAATGGCTAAACGATTTACACCAAGTGCCTGCTTTTGAAACTACACCTCAATCATAAGTGCTGTTAGCGTTGAGAAAATAAAATAGCTAATTAGTTATGCTTTGCTAGTGGGAAAAATCTCGCTAGCTGCATTTTACTCCCTCCTTTACCTCCTCTTTATATAAAATTAAAGTATTTTTAGGCCAAATGACTTTGTGAATTATTTTCATATTTTATTGAAATATATGCCTACATGCTCATTTGTAGTAGTAGCTCACCTCAGCTTTTGTATTTAAGTTTATGATATTTATAAAAATAAAGTTTATCTTTATATGTACCTATTTGGCTTGTTAATTGCTGATAAACACCACGGACTACATATTAATGATGAGGTGAAACGAATGAGAATTTTATCCACGAGCGAAGTAGGGGCTGAATTAGAAGCAGCCAAATCACGTTTAAAAAAATTACCCCACTGGAAACTCTCTGAAAAGTTAGCCTTAGAGCTGCGCTTAAAACAACTAAGCGCTTACTTTAACGAATACAAAAGTTAGCGTTTGATTTATTAGCGTAATAGATATGGAAATTAATCCCCTTGTTTAAGCGGTTTTAAATAATATGGCTAAGGAAAAACAATGAAAAGCAAAAGGTACTGTAAAACGGCCATCGTGCTAGTAACTTACCACTGCAATGAAGGTGTTATAGAGCGCGTTAAAGAAATACAAAAATACGCCAGTAATTACATCATCACGATTGTTGATAACTCAACACAAAAGTACAAACAAAGGTATAACTTACGCCTAAGATTAAAGGCGATTGACCCCAACATTATTTATATTGATCACACACTAAACTGTCGGTTTACGGCTTATAACGTGGGGCTGCAAACAACGTTGAGTGATTTTGTTGTTTTTCGTACTGACGACGATGTATTTGATGAAAAGCACACTTTTAAACTAATAAACGAAGGCTTTGAAGAGGACTTTGTTTTTACTCCCTATTACTTTGATAATACAAAAAAAGTAGAGCGCACTTATCAAAGACCGATAGAAACCCTGGTATTTAAAAAGAATTCATTATTTGCGTTTTTACCTTTTAAAACAGCCCCAAGCAGCGATTGGCAGCTAATGAAAAAGATGTTTGCTACAAAAAGCAAAAAGGAAGTGCCACTCGTTCTTTTGTATAAAAAACCGCATGGTCGCGAGGAGCTTGCTGTATGAAACTAGCAATAATAGCGCATCCCCGATTTCCTATTAAATCTCCCTATGCTGGTGGGTTAGAAGCTTTTACTGGCGCATTAGTTGAATACTACCAATCAGTTTATGAGGTTACTTTATATGCTCACCCAGACAGTGAGGTTAACTGTAAATTAAAATCGTTCCCGATAGATAACAGCCAATATCAACAATACCCCGATATAGTTGAAAACGATTTTATGCTCAAGGTAATGGACGATATAACTAAAGAGCAGTTTGACGTAGTGCATAACAACTCCCTTAACCCGATTCCCATACTGTGGGCCAGTAAACATAATATTCCTATGTTAACCACGTTGCACACACCGCCTTACTCAAAATTAAAAGCGGTGGTAGGGCTGGCTTCTTACTCGCCATTTATACACTTTACCGCAGTCTCGCACTCTTTAGCAGAAGCGTGGGAGCCTTTTATAAACGATAAAGTAGAAGTGACCTACAATGGTATAGACCTTAAACGCTGGCAGGTAACAAAAAAGCCGCAAGATTATGTGTTTACGTATGGCCGAATATTACCAAGTAAGGGCATTGATATAGCAATATCTACAGCGCAACAAATGGGGATTGCTATTAAATTTGCCGGCCCCATAGCCGATCAACACTATATGGATGACGTAGTGCGGCCTTTACTAAAACCCTGCGATACCTATTTAGGGCACCTTGATCACCATAGTATCAAACACCAATTGGCTCATGCCAAAGCTGCAGTATTTGGCACCCGATGGGATGAGCCTTTTGGGCTTTCTACTTTAGAAGCTATGGCAACAGGTACGCCAGTGGTGTCGTTTAATCGCGGTGCATTTGCCGAAATAGTCAGTGAAGGCGCAGGTGTGCTTGCTAAGGGCAATAATGTAAATAGTTTAGCCGCCGCGCTTGAGGCTTCATTCTCACTAAATCAAAGCGATGTAATTAAAAGCGCTCGTAATTTTCCTATTGCAAAAATGTGTAGCGAATATAGCAATATACTGGGGAGAATTGCATGAGAATACTGATGGTCGCAAGCCCAATAGTCTCTTTACGACAGCCCTTTAAAGGGGGCACAGAAGCCTTTGTTGCTAATTTAGCTAACGCATTGTGTAAAAAAGGCCACACTGTTGATGTGTTGTGTAAAGATGCTGATGAAGAAAACGAGTTTAACATTTTACAGTTAGATGAATCCCCAATGCGCATGAAAGACAACATAACCACAGAGGAAGAAGGCCAAAAGCTGTACCAAGCTGCCCAATTTGCGCTAATCGATAATTCGTATTACGACGTTGTGCATTACCACAGTTACTACCATGCACTCTATGATGTGGCATTACTTCATAATATAAAAAGCGTAATTACTTTACATGCCCCGGTATCACCAAAGTTAGGTTTAATACATAAGCTGCATAAAGCGCGTAGCGATCACCGCTATATTGCTGTATCTAACAGGTTATGCAAAGAGTGGGAGGCTCATCTAGGTAGTGCCATTAAAGTGATTTCAAATGGCGTTACTCTACCCAAAAGTGAGTGTGTGCAAAAAATTAATAAAACCCACGATTTATTTTGGATGGGACGTATTAACGCCGAAAAAGACCTAGTATCGGCGATTAAAATAGCGCAAAAATTACAGCGCAAATTATGCATAGCTGGCCCCGTTGAGGATAGGGAATACTTTAATGCTCACGTCGAACCGCTTCTTACAGACTCCATTTATTATATTGGGCATTTAAAACACGATGAATTGTTTACACAACTTGCTAAATCTTGTTTGTTTTTAGCTACCTCTAAGTGGAACGAACCTTTTGGCCTAACCACCATTGAAGCGCTTGCTCATGGTATACCTGTTGTAGGCTTTAAAACAGCCATACCAGAAGAACTACGATTTTCTAACGTGTGTACTGCACTAAACAATGTGGATGAAGCTGTATCTTCCATTAAAAAGCTAGGCAAAGTATCGCCGCAAGCGTGCCAATCTTTTGCTAAAAACTTCGACTTTAACGTGACTGTTTCAAATTATGAGGCCGAATATGCAGCACTTATATGAGCCAAATTTACCGACTGTATTTTTTTATGTTCACCATCATGGCGCGGGCCACATTACACGTGCTGAGTTACTTATTACTAAGTTACAAAATAGCTATAACGTAGTGGTGCTTTATGGCGATTTAAACGTAAAAATTGCTTTGAATAAAGTGTGTAAGCGGAGCATTTTTGAAAAGCTACCTTCAAAATGGGCAGGCCAAAGCGCTGTACAAAGAAGCTATAACACTGCATTTGAAGGAATCGAATATAGCGAAGCGCCACTTGAACGCTCCATAACCTTTAACCTATTGGCGCAGCAATACAAACCGGTACTATTTATCAGTGATGTATCGGCCGAACTGACTATTATGGCCAGAAGCATTGGTTTACCTGTTTTAATGCAGCGCCATTCGGGTGATATTAGTGGCGATCCCACGCAAGTGTTTGCTTACGAATGCGCGACTAAACTATATGCCCCGTACCCAAAGCAGCTAGAAACACCTCACTACAGCTATTTTAATAAAACTCATTATTTAGGATTTATATCAAAATACACAAGTTGTAAAAGCGCCACCAATACAGATTTTGGCAGCTGTATTACTTTGCTAATGACCGATGCCCAGAGCGCGGCATTAATTGCCCGTACACTTATTAAGTACACCGAACACGTTGAGGTTATTGGTTGCCAAGGTGAAGCCATTGAAGGAGTAACCTACAAAGGCAAAGTGAGCAATATAGATCAAGTGATTTCAGCAAATGTGGTTGTAACAAGTGGTGGCAATAACGCAGTATCACAGTTGTTATCACTGGGGAAAAAGCTAATTGTTATACCCGAAAACCGACCCTACCAAGAGCAAGATGAAAAAGCGCGCATGTTAGCTAAAAATAACCTCGCAGTGCATTTGCCTTTTTCAGCGTTTTTACAGCACAACAATGCCCAAATAGAGGCTGCGTTGGTTAATGTAAGAAAAACCCAAACAAGTAAAACACAAATAATAAATGCTACAGAACAGTTTACCAGCGAGTTTGTAGAATTAGTTAAGGAGGTTGCAATTGAGTCATAATTTTTCAATCGTTACTATTGTAAAAGGCCGCCACCAGCAGCTTGCTAACCTTATCCACAGTATAGAAAATAGCACGCTTCGCCCATCTGATATGGTGGTAGTGTGGATGGATGAAAAAAATAGCCATAATGTTACCCCAAACACGTCTTTTGTGACCAAAAATGTGTACATACAAGAAAATGGCTTACCCCTTGCTAAAGCGCGCAACACGGGGGTTAAAAATGCGCAGCAAAACGACGTTATATTTATAGACGTAGATTGCATTTGCTCCCCAACACTTTTTGAAAGTTTACTTGCTAAACTAACCCACGGATTAGTGGTCAGTGCTAAAGCAAAGTATTTACCGTATGTGCCCAAAAGCGGTAACTATGAATTATTAGTGGAGGAAGCTGTTGATCACCCTAAACGCAAAAACTTACCTACAAACGAAGAGGTAGATTTTTTAACTTTTTGGTCTTTAATTTTTGTGATTAATAAACGTGACTTTAATAAAGTTAATGGTTTTGATGAGCAGTTTATTGGCTACGGCGCAGAAGACACCGACTTTGCAATGCAGTGCAAAGTAAGCAATATAAAGCTTAATTACATTGATGATTGGGTATTGCACCAGTACCACGATAAGTTCACGCCACCTTTAAATTACGCCGAAGATATTTGTAACAACGCCAATACATTTGCAAATAAGTGGCAATTTTTACCTATGTTTGGTTGGCTAAAAAAAATGGCCGCTATGGATATTGTTGAAATTGACGAAAAGAGCCACAGCGTTAAATTTTTAAAAAAACCGACCACCAATGAAATAGAAGCGTGCCGCTCTACCTCGCCGTATTAAATTAGGTGCGTTAAATGCTAAAAGCGAAACAAGCAATGGATATGACAAACGATTATTGAAATTTTTTTTCCTACATGACTGTCTATTTATAAGACCGTCATGTGGAGAAATATATGTGTAGTTCACCTAAAACTAGCCGAGCCGTTAAAAAGTCAGCCATTAACTTTAATGACGACCTAACTCAAGAGCAGCGCCTGCGTTTTGCTGCAAAAGCTAATTTAGCACAAGAGCGCCGCGCACAACGCGAAGCCACAAATAAGCGCTTTGAGAAAAAGCACTTGTCAGTAAAAAAGCCAGCGACAGGCTTGTTAGCATGGTTATGCCAGTTGATAAGCTAGCTATTATTAAGCGTGGTATTTTTTCCGCTAAACCAGCCACATGTAGCACATAGCACGCCCGCACCTGCACATAGCCAAAGTGGCGCACTCCAGCTGCCAGTGCTTGTATGTAGCGCCCCAGCTATCATAGGGCCAATAGCCGCCAGTAAATAGCCAATACTTTGTGACATACCCGACAGTGAGGCCGCTTGTGTTGAGTTATCGGTACGTAAGCTAATAAACGATAACCCTAAAATAAAACACGCGCCAGAGCTAAAACCAAGTAGTAGTGTCCATATCAATGCAAAGCTTGGCATATATAACAAACCAAGCGCACAGGTTGCACTGAGTGATGCAAGTATAAAACTAAGCGCACTTTGATCTTTGAGCTTGGCAAGTAACGGTATAAGTACCAGTCCAGGTATGGCGGTCGCAATTTGAAAAGCCCCATGGTAGGCACCTGCTTGCGTTGCACTTTGCCCCGCTTCGGTGAGTATGCTGGGTAGCCACGTAATGATGATGTAGTTTAAAAACGAATTTAAACCTAACAATAGTGTAATTTGCCATGCAAGTGCATAACGCCAAATGCTTTTAGTAAGTGCTGAGGTATGCGTTGTTTGTGTAGGTTTAGTGTGTTTATTTAATTGCGCCATCCATATAACTAACGTGGTAAGTGTAATAAGTGCACTTGCCCCTAAAGCAAACTGCCAGCCTAAGCCTTCATATTGGCTGAGCGGATAAACTATCGTTGAAAAACCACCAGATACAACGCCCATGGTGAGTACATAAGCAGAGGTCATTACCGCAACTTTTGCTGGAAAGTCGCGTTTTATTAAACTCGGTAGGAGTACATTAGCTATGGCAATACCGGCGCCTATTATGGCGGTGCCAACAAATAGCATAATGGCTGAATCAATCACGCGCCCAGCAATACCCAGTAATATTAAAAATACAGCAAAAAACAATGTGCGCTCAAGCCCTTGGCGCTCAGCCAGGCTTGCAGCCATAGGCGATATAATGGCAAAGGCAATTAGCGGTAACGTGGTAATAAAGCCTGCTTGCGAAGCGGTTAAATTAAAGTGCGCAATTATTTGTTCAAGCACAGGGGCAACCCCTGTAAAAGGCGCACGTAAATTGGCAGCAATAAGTAAAATACCGATTACAAGTAATACGCCTGAAAAGCGAGACATACCGCTATTACTGTTAGGTGTATGAGTCATTATTACAAAATATGTTAGCTAATAATGGGCGCTAGTATAAACAAATCAGCAGTATTATAATTTAGCTATACTGACATTAAATAACTAAAAACTGACAAAATATGTTTGAGCCTAAAGGGTGGGGATACCTACAAAACTACGAGCACATGGTACAGCCCATAATCGCCAAAGTAGATACCGCACAAGGCAGTAAAGAATACCCTTTACATACACATCCAAAAGGGCAATTAATATTAGCGCTTGATGGTTATGTAACCTGTGAAGCCGCTAATAAAATGTGGATGGTGCCAACGCATAGCGCTATTTGGGTACCTGCAAACACCTTACACAGCAATCGCGCATCTGATAACGCCAAATTATGTTTTGTATTTATTGATGCCAATAAGCACGGTATGCCACAGCATACCTGTACATTAGCAATAACGGGGCTGGTAAAAAGTTTAATGCTAAAACTCGCCAGCGAGCACCAAGCCTATAACGAAGACTCTAAAACAGCACGCTTAGCTCAGGTACTGTTTGATTTATTAATTGAAATGCCCGCCCAGCCGCTCGACTTTGCGCTTTCTAAGCATGCGGTTATTCAAACGATGGGGCAGCAGTTACTCGCACAGCCAAATAATCGCAAAACCCTTGCGCAATGGGCACACGATTTTGCTTTAACCGAGCGGACCTTAGCACGGCTTATAAAAAAGCAAACCGGTATGACCTTTGGTAAGTGGCGAATGCAATTACATATAATTACAGCGCTGCAGGCATTGTCAGATGGGCAAAGCGTACAACAAGTGTCGGCGTTATTAGGGTACGAATCGGTGAGTGCGTTTATAACTATGTTTAAAAAGGTTATGGGCAAATCGCCCACTAAATACATGGGCGATTTAAATTAGTTAAATCTTTAAGTTAACGCATTACCACGTGTACGTAGCTGAAATCATGGCGTTACGCGGTTTACCAGGAAAGTACCTATCGCCAGTAAAGCTGGTGTAATCAGCACGCTCTGCGTAAGCTTCGTCGGTCAGGTTAATTATACGTGCAAGCACTTCTAGGTTTTTGGTAACTTGCCACTTAGCCCGCAAGCTTAAAATATCATGCCCCTCGTAGCTATGACGGTTTTCTGGGTCGGTATAGTAACTACTTACGCTATGCCATTGCAGTGCAAGCGCTAGGTTATTAAAGGCTTGCCAGGTTAAATCAAGGTTAGCTACATTTCGAGGCGCGGTGTCTACGTTGTTACCGTTTATATTTAGCCCATTAATTAACTGGTTATTGGTATATGTGTGCTTTGCATGTGTACCTGCAAATTGTAAGTTAAGTGTTTTACTTAATGCGTAGTCTACTTCAAGCTCAATACCTCGGTGGCGTGAACGGCCATCATTAACGTTATAAAAGTCGCTATCGCGATAAATAGTGTTGTGTTTGCTCATGGCATGCACAGCCAATACATAACTCACATCGCTGTAATACCCTTTTAAGCCAAGCTCGGCATTATTGGCTATTTCGGGGTTTAAATTAGCGGTAGTTTGCTCGCGTTGTAATTGGTAAAGCTCTGCCGCTTGCGGCGCTCGGTAGCCACGCGAAAAGTTAGCGTATAGCGTATTGTTTTTGTTGACCTTATAGCTTACACCAAGCTTAGGTGAGGTATTGCTAAAACTGTTTTTACCACTGGCTGGGCGGCTATAACGGCATCCGCCAAAACCACATTCAGTGCCATCATCTTTTGTGCGGCCAGTCAGCATATTATTAGTGTAATCGTACTGCATGTGCTCATATCTTAGGCCGGCGCTAATAAACCATTTATTTAATTGCCACTCAACTGATGCAAACGGTGCATACAGGGTTGCGTTTACATCGTAATCGTAATGTTTGCCTTGCGGTACTGTGGCTACTAAAAATGCAGAGCCCTGAGTTGGCTCGTTTTGGCTTTGTGTAAAGTCGCTGCGAGTGTATTCGCCATCAAGCCCTAGGTTTACTTTTATATTACTTTGCAAGTTATGTTGATACAGCGATTGCACACCTATGCCTGTTTGACTATTGGTTTCAAGCGGGGTGCCAGGTAAAAAATGCTTAAAAAAGTCCATGCTTTGGTCGCGCACATAAGGCGTTATAGAAAGCACATTGCCATTTTTAAAGTGCCACTGGGCGTTGCTCCACGCTCTAAATGAGCGGGCTTTTCTAAAGGCATCGGGATCAAAGTTTTGCTGTGCTATGTCTTCGTTTTTATAGCTTTCAAAACCCGTTATAAAGCCTGCAGTTTGCTGATCTAAATTTGTGTATGTAAGGCCGGAGGTCAGTAACAGGTTATCGTTTTCAAAGCGGTGGCGAATATTTACTTTTTGCTGTTTAACGCTTTCATCATCACGGTAACCAGTATCGTCGGTAACACTTGCATTAATGCCAATCCCACTGTTGCCGTAGTCTTTTCCTGCGCGTAATTTATAACGAGCATACCCGTATGAGCCATAATCAAGCCCAAAAAGTCCGCCGCCTTGGGTGGTGTCTGGCGTTATTACATTAATTACACCATGCACGGCGTTTGAGCCATAAAGTGCAGAGCCCGGGCCTTTTAATACTTCAATGCGCTTTGCCATTTCGCTATGCGCTTCAAATAGCTCGTTTATATTACAAAAGCCTGCAGCACGTAGCGGTATGCCATCTTCAAGGGTGAGTATGCCGCCACAGGCTGCTGCGCCCGAGAGCACCGGCGAGCGAAGTGCCGGTAAGTATTCTTGCCCATTTCCGCGCTGTACATTAGCACCTGCAATACGTTGTAACGACTCTTCAACATGAGTAGGCGCAATGCTATTTAATTGCGCCTCAGATAAGGTACTAATAGTAAGCGGATAGGGTGTAGCCAGTGCTTCTGTACGTGATGCGGTGGTTGTTATGGTTTCTATTGCATCATTGTTTTTATTATCAGCAAGTGTAACGTGGCTGAGTGGCAATAACAGCGGCAAAATATAAGGTTTCATACATTCCTTTAAGGTGAATAACGCTTTATTAACTCAATGGTAAGGTGTTTTAAACAGTATTTAAACCAATAGCGTTAAAGTGTGCGAACTCTGTAAATTTTATACGTTACAGATAATACAAAGCACGCCAGCGCAGGCACCACTAAAGCAAGTATTGAGTAATACTCAAATAAAATAACCCCAGTAATACCGCCAAGTAAAAAACCAAAAATAATAAGTAAAAACATAACGCCTTTGCGGGTATCAAAGGGTTCACCTTTTAGCGCTTTGCCTATCATTAAACCTAGGTCGGTAAAAATACCGGTTAAATGAGTGGTGCGCACTACTGCGCCGCTGTAATTAGTGGCAAGGGCGTTTTGTAAACCACACGCAGCGCTGGCAAGTGTAATGCCATAAACATGGGCGCGGCTGAGTAAATAGGCGCTTAAAAGTAGTAATAGGCCTTCAATAAATAATAGGGTGTCGTAATGTCGCCCAAGCTTTAACGAGCCGCCGGTAAGTAAAAAGCCAGAAAGGGCAGAGCCAAGCATAAAGCTCAGCACTACAGCCAATAGCAATAGTGCGCTAGAGACATTACTCATTAATGTAATACCAAGTAGCGTTACACTGCCCGAAAGGTGCGAAATAGCCTGATGTTCAAACCCTAATAACCCAATAGCGTTAACAATGCCCGCTATGAAGGCGAGTGCAAACGCGCCATACTCAACCCATTTTGGTAATTTAGTTAACATTGCCTACCTTATTAATGCACACCGAATTGCGCTTTATAGCGCTTTATTTGCTCATCAACGAGTGCGGTGTCGACCACGCCATGCTTAAAAGCAATATAGACAGGTAGAGCGTACCCTTCAAGCTGCTTAGCATGTATGTTTTTATAGCCTTTTGAGTACCATAAACCGGCTTGATAATTAGTAATTGCGTAGTCAACACGCTGTTTATCAAGCAAATCAAACGTGGCCTTGGTTGAAAGTGAATGCATAAAGTTGCTTTGTTTAAGATTATATTCTTTTGCCAGTACACTGGGTAATTTAACGCCTCTTAGCATAGCAATACGTGAATTTGATAAGTCATTATTAAGGTTTTCTTTTTCTGTGCTAAATAAACCAAATTGGGTGGTGTGTAGTGGTTCATTAGTAAATTCTAAATATTGTGCTCGCTCGGTATTATTAGCGAGCGCAAAGTAGCAATCGTAGTAACCTAACTTCATTTCTTTTTTAATACGTGCCCACGGTAAATGTACCAGCTCAATGGTTACTTTTAAATTACGCTCTATAAAAGCTAAATAGTCTATATCTATGCCCGTAAAGGTATGTGTTTCATCGTCATAAATTGTAAAAGGCGGGTAATGAGTCGTTGCACAGCGTAGCGTTTTATTTGGCGCGGCTAATAATAGCGAAGAAAAACTAAAAGCTAAAAGCAGCAGTAATGTGCGCATACATATAAATCCAATTTTTTCTTATGTTAGTGTGTTTAGTATACAGCGATATTCGGTTTTGAGGTGATGATCTATGTATTTTTTCTTCTCGTATAAGTTTAAATTTTTAAGAGACAACCATGTTTAACGCAGAGCAACAATCGCGAATCATAGAAATGGCGTGGGAAGACAGAACTCCCTTTGAGGCTATAGAGCAGTTATACGGACTTAATTATTCACAGCTTGTATCGTTTATGAGGGGGCATATTTCAAAGGGCAGTTTTAAAGTGTGGCGTAAACGTCATGCAGGGCGTAAAACAAAGCATTTAAAATTACGAGATCCAGCCATAATGCGCAGCCACTGTAAAACACAGTATAAGCAGCGATAAAAGCTATTTTTAAGTTTCATACGATGTTCAGCCGTGTTTGATAATCTTTAGTCATTAACTTTATTAGAGATTATTTATGAAAGCGTTTTTATTCACTGTATTTTTAGCAGGCGCCTTGGTTAGCATTAATGCCCAGGCAAAGCCCAATAAGGACAATCACGGCCATAAAAACGGCCACCATAAACATCAGCAGCACAACTATAAAAGCAGCAATAAACTATCTAAAAAGCAGCACAAAAAATTTGTACGTGCTGGTTGGACACCACCAGGGCTAAGTAAGCGTTACCACATAGGCGATTACCTAGATCGCGACGTATATAAACAAGGCCGCGTTATTGAACGCTCTAGAGATAATGGTACAGTAAGTATAAAAATTGACCGTACAATTATTCATATGGTGCACGACACCCGAGAAATACTTTCAATTCTAATTTCTTAAGTACACTTTATAAGGATATTTAAATGCTCATTGCACTGGCTCTAATCATTGGCTTTTTTTTATTAGTGACTTTGTTACCTATGTCGTACAGTCAGCACTATTTAGTACGCAGCTGCGACTTTGTCCGACTTCAGGTATTTTATATAGCCAGCGCTGTTGCAATCGTGTCGTTTTATTTACTGTGGCAAAGCGGCAATAGCGGGTACTTGTATACTGCTTTAACCGCATTACTAACCATGATATTACAAGGGAAATGGATATTTCCTTACACTTGGCTTGCTAAAAAAGAAGTTAAAACCGCCTCTGTGAGCGAAGATCACAGTGTTAGAATCATGTCGGCTAATGTACTTATGTCAAACCACAATAGTGAGCAACTAATCTCACTTGTCGATAAGCACCAGCCCGACTTATTAATTACCCTTGAAAGCGACAGCTGGTGGGAAAACAAATTAGCTGTTCTTAAAAAAAACTACCCATACTTTATAGAGTGCCCAAAAGACAACCGCTATGGCATGCACTTATACAGTAAATTTAAAATCCTTGATGCGCAAATATGTGAGCTCATTGAAGACGATATACCTTCAATTCATATATTGTTCGAAAACGATGAAGGCCTGCAAATGCAAGGGCACTTTATTCACCCCGCGCCCCCAAGCCCTACAGAAGAAGACTCATCGCGCCCACGCGACTCGGAGCTCATAATGGTGGCAAAAGCACTTAAAAACCCATCACGCCCTACCATTGTAGCCGGCGATTTAAACGACGTAGCGTGGTCGCGCAGCACGCGTTTATTTATGCAAATAAGCGGTTTTTTAGACCCACGTAAAGGCCGTGGCTTTTATAACACCTTTCACGCAAGTTACTTTTTTATGCGCTGGCCGCTTGATCATTTATTTCACAGCCAAGGCTTTAAAGTAAAACGCATTAAGCGCCTTGCAAAATATGGCTCTGATCATTTTGCACTACTTACCGAGCTGGTTTATGAAAATGCCAAGCAGCAATCATTAGAAGATAAACCAAAAGAGCTTAAGCAAGAAGAAATTCAAGAGCTTGCCATGAGCAAAGCTGATAAACGAAAGGTGCCAAGGTTTGAGAAGAAGTGATAGCTATTAGTTTTTAGCTATTAGCTATTAGCTGTTAGTTGAATATGTTTAAACTTGAACGCCCAAGTTTAACTCATGGTACTTCATCAGCTTGTGTAGGTTGGATAAGTGAAGGGCCATCCGACACAGTAAAATACCTTGCCTTATGATCAATATTTTATGCAGTTGAGTGGCTGGAGCAGTCATTGGTAAACTTTGATGTGTGAAGTCAAGAGTTTGACCCCTTTACTTAAGAGCATCTCAGCATTCCTTTGAGTACATAATAATTTAATAGTGCGCTCATTGCGCTTATTTCTGCTGACGTCATGCTCATTTATATATCTTATATAGTATTAAAAAGTCACCTAAGGTATTGCTATCGCTAATTTTTTAAACTTTAAGGTGAAGTTAATTAAACCAATGGGCGCGCCGCTAATTTTAATAGATATATGCGCAAAGAGTAGTTTGATCAACCAACTAACTTATATTTACCAATCTGAATGACCGGTTATAGCTTTAGGCGACTTAACCATAGCGGAGGTAAAAGCTTGTTAGTTTTTATAAAACTAATTTAATAAGGTCATATACGTAATTAGTAAAGACTCCCACCGCAAGAGTCCCAATTAACCCTAGAGCACTCCAAGCTATAGATTTGGTATTCCTTTTAGAAAACTTTTTTATTAACTTTGCATCGCCTTTATTCATATTTAGATAAGATAACGCTAAGTAGCTATCAATAGAAGATTCAACTTTACTCAATAGTGTATCTGCAATGTTACCTATGATTAAAAATGCTGATGCATAAATAACTAAGAATTGGAGAGTTAATTCAGGGCCTATCTCCTGTAACTCAATTGCAGAAGCAGTAAAAAATGCAAGTAGACCATAAATGGTTAACGTGCCAAACTTTCTAATTAAATGTGAAAACCTTTTTAATAAGGGGATTAACTTTAAAGTTTTTGATTCATCGCATCCTTTAATCCATTCATCAAACATGGCGGTAAAGTGTCTTGCTTTCACATAATCACAATAATGGACAGAAATTCTAGCTGTCGTTGTAACCATGCTTGCAATGAATGCTGGAGATATAAACGGTGGAGCTTCTTTTTCAATTTGTTGTAACTCACCTATACGAGAACGAACTTGATTGATAATTTTGTAGTTTTCAAACTCTCCAGTTTCAACATTATATAACGTGAATGTGTATAACAATACAATATCTGCGGTAGGGTTGGGGCTGGTTATATTGTGTTTTTCAAACAGTTCAAATGAATTGAATTTTTCAGACTCTCCTTCATGATGAGAGACTGCAATACGAACCCCTAAATTATCTTTAGCTTGGTTCAAAGAGTTAATAGACTGAAGTGTTTTTATGTGTAGTTCTTTAATATCTTGAAAACATATTAAAATATTATCATTATAAGATTTAGAAATTTCTTCACTTTTAGCATTAATCTTATCATGCATTTTTAGATACATATCCATCTGAACATCTTCATGCTTTACTATGTTGTTGGATGATTCTTCATCCATGACCTCAACAACACTTCCCATTTTGAACCTCTAAATTTGATAATCTGCAGGTAAAATTAAGTCGCTAACCAATTTTTTACGCCGCCTGTTCCTATTGTATGACCTATATTAATACCAAAAAGCGTAATTTATTACCAACTAAAAAATTGCTTTTGATAAGCAATTTTTAGTAAAAACAGCTTCGCTTTCCCTGCAATACTAATAGGCTTTCACTATATTGATTTACTTGTGATCCTAAACTAGTTATCTGTAATAATTGTTCGACAAGTTAAAGTTACCAACTAGCAGCTGCTCGCTCATTGTTGCCTGTCAGCTTAAGTCTAGTGAGATAGGTTGCATTGCATAGTTAAAGTTTTTATATTATTCGGCAATATTTTACTTGGTGCTAATAAAGCACTGCGTGCAAAGGAAAGCATGTGAATTATAAAAAATGTGCTACCCAGTTAAGGCGCTTGCTGCCTTATCTTTAGTTGCAGTTGCAGTTGCAATTAAGTACTGGATGCCAACGGAGGTTGGCTTTGTGTTTATGCTATTGCCTTATTTGGTTTTGTATTTTTTAGCGAACGCTAATAACTACCAAAATAAACGACTCTTTCTTATCAGAATTATAGCTGCATTATTTACTATTATTTTAGCGCCTGTTCTCATTTTTGGTATAAAGCCTGATCCTCAAGCTGGAGTGGGTGTTATGTTTTTGCTGATAATGCAACTAGCTGCAATCAGTGCCTCAGAATTTTTTATATTATTTTTTAATGTTGATAATGATTAAGAAGAAACATGCATATTTTCAGCTATTAGTATTTAGTTTCGTGTGGTTTGGTCTTAGTAAAGGGTGAGCTCTGCTGTAGTATAATTAAAAAAAACCTAAAAGCGGTTACCCACTTTTAGGTTTTTTATGTATTGGTATTTAAAGCTAAATTAGCTATTGATCATAATACATTTGATATTCACAAATTCGCGCATACCAAAGCCGCCGTGCTCTCGGCCGTAGCCACTTTCTTTAACACCACCAAACGGTAGGTTGGGTTGGGCAAGGCCGTAACCGTTAATGTTGATCATACCGGTATCAAAATGCTTTTTAGCCAGTTCAATGGCTTTTTTCTCGTCTTTTGAGAAAATACCACCGCCTAAACCATAGCGAGAGTCGTTGGCGATGCGCATTGCATCGTCGTTGTCTTTTGCTTTAATGAGCGAAGCTACAGGGCCAAATAATTCGTCATCGTATGCTGGCATGCCCGGCGATAAATTATCAAGAATAGTCGGTGGGTAGTAGTAACCTGTTTGCGAAGGTACTTCGCCACCTGTAACTACATTTGCACCGGCTTTAACTGATTGCATTACTTGGTCGTGAATTTTATCGCGTAAATCTTCACGCGCCATTGGGCCTAGGTCTGTATCATCAGCCATTGGGTCACCCATTTTTAATGCTTCAAATTGCGCTTTAATTTTTTCTTTAAAATCATCATAGAGTGATTCTACAACCACAAAGCGTTTTGCCGATACACAGGTTTCGCCGTTGTTGATCATGCGCCCTGTAACACAGGTTTCAACAGCAAGGTCTAAATCTGCATCATCAAGAACTAAGTAGGCATCGTTGCTGCCAAGCTCAAGCACTGTTTTTTTAACGTGCTTGCCGGCTTCTTCGGCTACTTTTTTACCCGTGCCATCACTGCCTGTAAAGGTTACGCCGCTGATTGCTTTGTGCGAAATAAGCGCGCTGGCAGTTTTGCCGTCAATCAGTAAGTTGCTAAAGCAATATTCAGGGAAGCCCGCTTGCTTAAATAAGCTATCGATTTTCTCTGCCATGCCAAATACATTGCCCGCATGTTTAAGCACGGTGGTGTTACCGGCCATAATGTTAGCGGCACTGTAACGGATTACTTGATAAAGCGGGAAGTTCCAAGGCTGAATACCTAATAAAACACCGGTTGGTTGGTAGCTAATAATAGCGCGGCCGCCGTCCATATCGCGCTCTTCATCGCCAAGTACTTGTGGGCCGTTTTCGGCTGTGTAACGACAAATACCAGCGCACAGTTCAATTTCTTGAAAGCCTTGCTCGTACACTTTACCCATTTCTTCGGTCATTAATTTAGCAATAGATTCTTTTTGCTCTTCAAATAAAGAGGCTAATTTATTTAAACATTTAGCACGTTCGGTAAATGAAGTTTGACGCCATTTTAAATATGTTTCGTGAGATTTTTCGACTACCTGTTCAGCTTCTTCTTGAGAAAGCAGTGTGTAGGTATCAATGGTTTGCTCAGTTGCGGGATTAATCGTTTTAACTGTGTTACTCATTTTTATCTCCTTACAAATTAGTTATCGGTAAAGGTGCAAACACAAAGCCAGTTTGTTTTATAAAGCAAAATTTATCTTAAGTGTTTGAATAGTAATGGATTTAACTTTTATGATGTGGCGAAAATTAAAACTAAGTGATGAGCAAGCAGTAAAAAATACTGCTTTATGCAATTTTTACAGCCTTAGTTAAACAGTTGCTGTGCTATTTGTTTTAGTAGGTACGTTTCACGAATGATAGACAACCCTTGTTTGTCGCTAAGGCTGATTGTGCGCTCGTTGTGTGCAATGGCGTCGTGAATATTAACCCATTTAGGCGTCATACCATTTTGTTGCTCGTAATGTTCAAGCTGTGCTTTACCAAGTGCTTTGTTTGCATCGCATAGATAGCAATACGACTGAATATGTATAATATCAAAGTCGTCTTTATACCAAGGGCGGTATTCTTCGTATAGCCCAAACGGTTTAATAATTTGTATATTTTGCGCGCCAGTTTCTTCGCTAAGCTCCCTTATTAACCCTTGCTCTAGGGTTTCACCTTCATCCACACCGCCGCCGGGTAAGCTATAGTCTTCGTAGCGACGGGTATACATTAATAAAATATGTGCATCTTTAATCACAATGGCACGGCCTGTACGGCGAGTAAATTGAGTACCTTGGTTTAAATTTATACCAGGATGAACCATGGTTTTTAATAATTGCATTTTGTCTCCTTTTTATGACGTTAAAATTGTATCAGCTGGTATAATGGGTGAGTAATGAAAATAATTATAATTTCTAAAAAAAAATTATGATCGATATGGCTTAAGTGTACGTACATACTTGGTTATTAAAATTAAACGTTAAAAGACTCAATAGTTTAATCATTTTTAAGAGATTCTAGTTCTGCCCTTTATTTATAATTTAGGGGGCGTAGAATAACAAAAAAAGCATAGGGATTTATCATGTTAAACATACTTTTAGTCGACGATGACGT
This sequence comes from Pseudoalteromonas sp. S3776, assembly GCF_005886915.1. Taxonomy (NCBI): domain Bacteria; kingdom Pseudomonadati; phylum Pseudomonadota; class Gammaproteobacteria; order Alteromonadales; family Pseudoalteromonadaceae; genus Pseudoalteromonas; species Pseudoalteromonas sp. S3776. The sequence continues at coordinate 18,412 of NZ_PNCU01000011.1, forward strand.
TGAATTTAGTGACGTTGTTTGCCACATTGTCGAATTCCTCGGACACAACATTTGTACTGCAACCAGCTTAAAAGAAGCGCATCAATGGTTTGAAAATAATACCTTTGATCACGTGTTGCTCGATTTTATGCTGCCAGATGGCAGTGGCCTTCATTTGCTTGATCATTTAAAAATGATTGGACAGTCTCCTAAAGTAACGCTTATTTCCGGCCACCCTTCAGTAAAAGGGATTTTGGCAGATATGTGCGAGCAAGATGTTGGGCATTTATTAAAGCCACTACAACGCGAAGACCTAGAGCTGGTATTAAACGGCCCTAAAAAAACGGTTAAAAAGACAAAAACTCCAGCTATTACACGCCACTTTAATAGTTTAATTGGTGAATCAGCGCCAATGCAAAAGCTTTACACCATGATTGAGCGTGTAGCTAAAACCAATGCTAACGTAATGCTGATGGGTGAAAGCGGTGCAGGTAAAGAGGTGGTTGCGCAGGCTATTCATAATGCTAGCCAATGCGAGGGGCCTTTAGTGGCAAGCAACTGTGGTGCCTTATCTAAAGAGCTAATCGGTAGTGAACTATTCGGCCATGAAAAAGGGGCGTTTACGGGGGCAATTGCCCGTAAAGAAGGGGTATTTGAGCAAGCTGATGGCGGCACATTATTTTTAGATGAAGTGACTGAAATGCCTATTGATATGCAGCCAAACTTACTGCGTGTACTTGAAACTAAAAAGGTAACACGCGTAGGTGGCAATCGTGAATTGCCTATAAACTGCCGCGTTATTTCTGCTACTAACCGTTCTCTGACTGATCTGGCACAAAATAATGTTATTCGTGAAGATATTTATTTTAGACTTGCGGTTTTCCCTATAGATATACCCGCGCTGCGTGAACGAAAAGAAGATATACCATTGCTTGCTAAAGCTTTTTTAGAACAGCTTAACGATGAAAATGGCACTGCGTTTTATTGGCATAATGAGCAACTCAAAGAGCTTCAGCAATACGAGTGGCCGGGTAATGTACGTGAACTGCGCCATGCTATTCATCGTGCCTTTATTATGAGCGATCCGCAGACAAGTGAAATTACCTTACCAGATAGCTTAGAGTCGCCGTTTTCGCGGGTAAATACGCAAGCAGCAGACAACCATGTGTCGGCAGGGCAAACCATTGAAGAAGTTGAAAAAGAACTAATTCACGCCACGCTAGATAAAGTACAAGGTAATAAAACGCTCGCTGCGCAAATGCTCGGGATCAGTACAAAAACGTTGTATAACCGATTAAACGCATACGGCGGAATTGGAGAATATAAGTAGCTATAGGAAGTAATATGAGTGAGGAAAAAGAAGTAAATACGCTAAATAAACTGGTACACGATGCGAGAGCGCCGCTAAATAGAATTTCTATGAACGCAGAGCTCATTAAGCTGGTGTTAGAAAACGATATGCCAAAAGACAAAGCGTTAGCAGCACTCGATAAAATAATTTCAAACTGTCAGCAATGTAGCGAAAGATTACAAAACATTACTGATTTTAATAATAAGTAGCCATTTAAAATTAGGTATTTACATATAATGAGTAAGCAAAAGCAGCAGGGTAAAACGAATATAACGTGGGCCGCTTTTATCGCGATAGTACTATGCATAGTGGTAGGTAATGCATTTTTAGCATTAAGTACTATTCAAGGATTAACGCAAACACAAAAAAGTTTAGATAATACCAGCTTACTAGCAGATGCTATTGAGCGCCTTCATTTATCAATTGTGCAGGCAGAATCTGGCCAGCGCGGCTACTTACTCACCGAAGAAGATGACTACTTAATGCCCTATTACGATGCGATAGGGCAAATAGAATCGCAAATACAGCATGTAAAGTCTCTACATTCTGAAATTGATGGACAAGCAGAACGAATTGCACAATTGTTAGTGTTAACCGAAGCTAAAATTAACGAGCTTAAAAAAACGGTTAAACTTGCCACTAATGATAAAGAACGCCGTGCATTGTATTTATTAAATACGCACAAAGGGCGAGAGCTGTACAAAGATATTCGCGCTAAAGTTAATGATATTCAAGACCGAGAACTGTTGTTTAAGGTAAGTCATTTTTCGAAGTTGGCACAAATAAAAAATGAGGCGAAAATCACCTTTGTAATAACCGCGGTGACAAGTGCACTGCTTATTATAGGTATGTTTATTTTAACACGGCTAAATTTAAGAAATGCGGCTAAATATCGCGAAGAACTTGAAAGGCAAAACGAAACACTTGCGAGCAAAGTGTCTGAGCGTACTCAAGAGCTTACCTTATATTCAGATGAGCTTAGCCGCTCAAACCGTGAGCTTGAAGAGTTTGCTTTTGTTGCCAGCCATGACTTACAAGAACCACTACGAAAAATTCAAGCATTTAGTGATCGCCTAGAAACCATGTTTAAAGATGAGCTGGGCGAAAAAGGCATCGATTATATAGGCCGTATGAAAAATGCAGCACAACGTATGTCTAATCTTATTAACGACTTGCTAGAGTTTTCGCGGGTAACAACGCGAGGTAAAGACTTTGATGACACTGACTTAAAAGGCGTAGTGAACGATATTTTAAGTGATTTAGAGGTCGCCATAAATGAAAGTAATGCGCAAATAGAGGTGGGCGAACTACCGGTTATTCAGGCCGATAAAAGCCAAATGCAGCAGCTGTTTTTAAACTTACTATCTAACGCTGTTAAGTTTAGAAAACCAGGTGAAGAGCCACATATAAGCGTAACGTACGAGTATAAAGACGAGTTTAGCGAAGATCATAACGAAAAAGTGGGCTGGCAAATTATCACTATAAAAGATAATGGTATTGGTTTCTCACAAGAGTATGCTGATAAAATATTTGTACCATTTCAGCGCCTGCATGGGCGCTCGGAATATAAAGGCACAGGGATTGGGCTTTCAGTTTGTAGGCGTATAGTTGAGCGGCATGGTGGGATAATTACCGCTCATAGTAAAGACGGTGAAGGGGCAACCTTCATAATAAAATTACCTGTGGAAACAACGCTTTTCACACTTCAAGGAGAGGCTTAGATGCCGTATTCAAAAGTGAAACCTATTACAATATTAATGGCTGATGATGACGAGGACGATCGCCTACTTACGCAAGATGCGCTGGCTGAAAGCCGTGTACTAAACGAGCTGCATTTTGTGGAAGATGGGGTTGAATTATTAGAGTACTTAGAGCGAAAGGGTAAGTTTGAAGATAAAAGCTCATCGCCACGCCCTGGTCTGATTTTGCTTGATTTAAACATGCCGCGCATGGATGGCCGCGAAGCACTTGAGGCTATTAAAGCAAACCCTAACCTTAAAGGTATACCTGTTGTTATTTTAACCACCTCTAAGCAAGAAGAAGACATGGTTAAAGGGTACAATCTAGGCGCAGCTTCATACATAACGAAACCGGTAACGTTTGATGGCTTGGTTGATTTAATGAAAACCCTAGGAAAATACTGGGTTGAATTTGTAGAGCTGCCAACAACGTTTAACGACTAAATAATACCATTGCGCAATAATACTTAATCATACGAATTGGTATAAGTAGCAAGAATAAGCCCCTAAATAGGGGCTTATTAAATGCCATTAAAAGGAGATAGCATGTTAGATAAAGTGACTCGCTTACTTTTAGTAGAAGATGATGAAGATGATTACATCCTTACTCGCGACTACTTAGACCAGTTAGATTCACATACATTTGACATAGATTGGATAAGCTCTCCTGAGCAGGCAATAAGCATATTAAGTAAAAACGAGCACGATATATGCTTGCTTGACTACCGATTAGGTGCCTCAAATGGGCTAAGTGTATTAAAAAAAGCCATTGCTAATGGGTTTAGCGGGCCAATTATTATGCTTACGGGGCAATCTAATGATGAATTAGACTCCGCAGCGCTGGATGCCGGTGCTGTAGATTACCTTATAAAAACAGAAATGAGCTCGAGCCGTTTTGCCCGTGCTATACGTTATGCGCTGGCACGTAAAGATGTTGAAGGCGAGCGAGTAGAGCGTTTAAAAGCCGAAGCTGAAAACCGCTCAAAAGATAGATTTTTAGCCCACTTAAGCCACGAATTACGTACCCCGCTTTCATCTATATTAGGTTACACAGAGCTATTGCTGCAAAGTGACTTTAGCAAACAGGCCGAGAACGAATTAGGGGTTATTTACCGAAACGGTAAACACCTACTGAGCTTGTTAAATGACGTGCTCGATTTATCTAAAATTGCTGCTGACAAATTAGAGCTTACATTAAGTGAAGTAAACTTAGATAGCATGCTTGCTGATGTTTACACCTTAATGCGTGTATCTGTGCTTGATAAAGGCTTAAAGCTTCGCTTTGAGTCTCTACAGCCTTTACCGCTCATTGTGAGACTAGATGCGACCCGCGTACGTCAAATACTCATTAATCTAATCAATAATGCGGTTAAGTTTACTGAAAAAGGCGAAATTGTAGTTAGTGCCTGGACCGAGTGGGTTGAAGGGCAAGAGATGCTATTTTTTAGTATTAAAGACTCAGGTATGGGGATTGCCCCTGAAAAACAAGCACTCATTTTTAAACCTTTTGAGCAAATAGCCGATGTTGAATCTCGATCTGTTGGCGGCGCTGGTTTAGGGCTCGCTATTTGTGCTGAGCTATTAACGCGTATGCATGGCAGTATTGATTTAACCTCGAGAATGGGGGAAGGCTCTACTTTTACTATTTCAGTGTACCCAGGCGATATTAGTGAAGTGGAACGCCAAGTATTAAACTTTAGTAGTGGCTCGCAGTTACAGACAAAATCTGCACCGTGTAAAGTAACAGGCCGCGTATTAGTGGTTGATGATTTACGCGATTTACGGATGTTAGTTGGTCATATGATTAGCACGTGTGGTGCGCGTGTAGATTATGCAGAGCATGGCCAACAAGCACTTGAAAAAGTAAGAATCGCACAAGCGTATCGCTCCCCATACGATATCATCTTCATTGATATCCATATGCCTGTAATGGGGGGGAAAGAAGCCACCATAGAGCTTAGAAAAATGGGCTACACAGGCCCAATTATTGCGCTTACAGCCGCAACAATGAAAGGCATACATGAAGAGCTTGCCGCACTCGGCTTTAACGATGTAATACCTAAGCCCGTTGATAGCTCCTCTTTGTATCAGTGTTTACAAGATTTTTTAGTATCTCCAGAGCACGCGCCTCAAGCTAAAAACATTCACAGTGATAAAGCGGTAATAGAGAAAAAGCAGCGATTTTTGTTGGTTGAAGACGACCAAGATGCTGCGCAAATTACACAGTTACTGCTAGAGAGCTTAGGGGTAGAAACTGTGATCACCTCAACGTGTGCACAGTGTTTACAAACCCTAAATCATGACCAGCAATTTGATAAGGTATTGCTTGATATGCATTTACCTGACGGCCGTGGTGTAGATTTAGGGAAGCAAATTAATGAACGTTACCCTAGCTTAAGCTTAGTGATTGTTAGTGGTGCAGAGCCTGATCCTAAGCAGATTAAAGATTTAAATATTAATCATGTACTTTTAAAACCGATTAATCTGAGCTTATTAGAAACCTTGATCAGCTCGTAACTTAGAAGTGATTTTATGCAGTCAATTAAACTAGAAAGTGAGTTATTAACGCCCTCAAAAATAGTGTGTGTTGGGCGTAATTATACCGCACATATTGCCGAACTTAATAATGAACTACCAGATCAAATGGTATTGTTTAATAAGCCAAATAGTGCCATAACGGATACCTTATTTACTACGCATAATAACGACACGCTGCACTTTGAAACTGAGCTGTGTTTTATTATTAAAAATAATGAGTTAGCGGGCGTCGGTTTAGGGTTAGATTTAACTAAACGTACTGTGCAAAGTAAGCTTAAAAATAAAGGGTTACCGTGGGAGCGCGCGAAGGCATTTGACGGCTCGGTATTACTAACGCCCTTTGTAAGTATTGCGGATGCTGAGCAGGCGTTTACGTTTGAGCTTAAAATTAACGATAATGTTATTCAGCAAGGCGATACACAATTTATGATACACAAGCCTAAAGATATTTTAAGTGAAATTAATGAGTTTATGCACTTAGAAAATGGCGATGTAATAATGACCGGGACACCTGCAGGCGTTGGAGAAGTCCCTGCAAACAGTGTATTTACAGTTAGCCTATATGCTAATTCGGCGTGTTTGTTATCTCAACGTTGGCAGGTTCAGTCGTGTTAAGTATTTGCTGTTGGTAATACTTAGAAAACTGAGGGAAACTTTGTTCTAACCAAAAACGCTGACTATTTATATAAGCAGGCGAGTGTAATACCTGCTTATGTAGCGCTTTATTTATTTTATCAAGCGCTTTGGTAGCAAAGTTATTTGGCGCTCTTACAGCACATCCTATCGCTCCTAAAACAAATTTTCGAGAGTCTTCTTCTATTGGTACACTGACGATATTTTTAAATCGACTGTGATTTACAAAATAATCTCCCAGAAACGGGTAGTCTATTGTGTAATCTATAAAGCCGCGGCTTAATCGAGCAATCACTGCTTGGCTTTCATTTTCGCTACTCCAGCTCAGCGATGCTTTACGGTACACCGTGGTATTTTCGATTATTTTATTAATTTTGGTTGTAAACTTGCGCGCCGCCGCTTGACCATAAACATATTGCTCGTCTGACAATAAATGAATAAGTTTAATAGGGTTCCCGTGTCGAGCTTGTATTTCTGCTGCCAGTTTTTGCGTGGTTAAAACCGAAAAGGGCGGGTATACCGTTGTTGGGGTAGAAAACTGTAGTGCATCATTAGCTGTTTTTTTATGAATCACACATGGAAAGCACACATTATCGCCTTCATTTAAGTGCTTATTAATTCGTTCTTGCGGCACAATTAAGCGCGTGTGTTTTACATCATCAATAGTTTGGATGAGTTGCTCGGTAAGGTTATCGCAAATCCCACCCTGAGGGGCGTGTGAGTCTTTATCTATATGAAACGGAGGCGTATAACTTTGTAACCACACAATTTCTTCAATTGGGTGTGTATTGTCAGCGTACCCGTACTGTGAAAAACCACCCAGCACAGTGCAAAATAAAACTATATTTTTAAGCATAACTCACTAAAAATAATCCATTTAAGTTAACTTTAGTATAGTTTTACTTTGTATATGTTCAAATTTAACAACGGAATAGGCAGTAATTAAACCGCCTATTATTTTGCTTTAGTATGGCTGCGGGTAATCTTTAAAAATTGCGCCAATTTCAGCAAGGGTGTCATTGCTTAAAGTTAAGTTAAATGCGTCAATATCTTCTTTTAATTGCGCCATATTAGTCGCCCCAATAATTGATGAAGTAACGCCATCGACTTGATTACACCACGCAAGGGCTAATTGTGCCGGTGTTATACCAATTTCATGCGCCAAATCCACATAGCGCTGCGTTGCTTTTTGCGCGTTAGGGGTATCCCTGAAAATGCCATTTCGCTGCATGAATGTCCAACGCGATCCAGCAGGTCGCGCGCCATTTAAATATTTACCGGTTAACAAGCCCGCTGCAAGTGGAGACCAAGGTAAATATGCAATGTCTTCATGGATACATTGCTCAATTAAATAAGGCCAATCTTTCGCATGCGCTAGGCTAAATTCGTTCTGAATCGAGACCATTCGCGGTAAGTTATGCGCTTTAGCTAAATTTAAAAACTGGCTAATGCCCCATGGCGTGTCATCTGAAAGACCACAAAATTTTATTTTGCCGGCTTTAACGCACTCATTAAGGCCTTCTAAAATATCTAGCATGCCAGCTTGTTGTTGCTCGGTATTTACGTCACTAAAAGTAAGTTTACCTGGCCACTGCCTGCCAAAATGCGGGGTAGAGCGATTAGGCCAGTGCAATTGATATAAATCTATGTAGTCGGTTTGTAAGCGTTTGAGGGAGTTATCTACAGCCTCAATAACCGCGCTGCGTGTTATATCGCCGCCATCACGTACCCACGACAAGCCGTTGCCTGCAATTTTAGTGGCCAATACAATATCACCACGTTTTTCTTGGTTGCGGTTTAGCCAGTTACCAATAATTTGCTCTGTTTTACCGTAGGTGTCAGGTGAAGGAGGAACGGCATACATTTCGGCGGTATCAATAAAATTAACGCCTTGCGCTAAAGCATAGGCTATTTGCTCATCTGCCTCTTGTTGGGTATTTTGTTTACCCCAAGTCATGCTACCTAGGCATACTCTTGAAACATCAACCCCGCTGCTGCCTAACGGACTGTATTGCATGTAAAATCCTTAAATTGTGTAAGATCTTGAGTGTGGCTTATTAATACCAGCTCGCATACTATTTAATTAAGCGAATTGGTGTAAGGCCGATAATAATGGCTCAGTGATCGCCGCCTTTTGCCCCGTTTTAAAGTCAAACATAACTACTTGAGAGTAGCCTGTTGTGGTAACAGCTTGCTGTGCATGACTATATACAGAGTAATTCATCATAAAGCGGTCGCTTTTTATATCCGAAATAGTAATACCTACGGTTAAAGTATCTGGAAAGGTTACAGGGCGCTTGTAGCGAATGTTGTTTTCGCTAATAACGGGACCTACGTCACCTGGTTTTATCGTATCAAACTGGTTTATTTTATTTAAAAAGTCGATGCGCGCAATTTCAAAATAACGCAAGTACACCACGTTGTTTACATGTTGTAGGGCGTCCATATCGGCCCAAGCGACGGTGATATCGGTATGAATAGGGTGCTGTTCTTTGAACCTTTGCATATATGTGTACTCTTAGTTTTAAATGAATCAGGTTATCAATATGGTGTTTGTAGCTCAAGACAATAAATACCATGTTTTTTTATAAGATGATTGTACCTATTTATTTTTAGGACTACAGTTAAATAACACAGGCCACACACACGAGAACACACATGCAAAATATAATTAATTGGGCTTTAGCCAGTTTAGTTTTTATAGCATCTTTTGCTTGCTACGCTATGGGTAATGCTTCAGGCGGTATCATGCTTTTAGCTGCGGGGTTTTTATTGGAATTTGTTTTTTGGCTACATTGCTTTAAAAAAGAAAAGCGCTTTAAGCTGCCGTTTTAAAAGCTGTATAAAGCTTGCTTAATTTAAACGCCAAACTTACTAGCGATTTAACTTTAGCAGGTTAACTGGCTTTATTAACCTTGCTTAATGAAAGTGAATCCTTAATAATGGCTGTATAAATAAACAGTTGTTATGTGGTAATGAAAAAGTTTATTCATATCGACATGGACTGCTTTTATGCAGCGGTTGAAATGCGCGATAACCCCAACCTTGCCAATGTGCCTTTAGCCATTGGTGGTAATAGTCGCCGAGGCGTGCTTTCTACAGCAAACTATATAGCGCGCGAATATGGTGTACGCTCGGCTATGTCTAACTATCATGCCAAACAATTATGCCCAGATTTAGTTATTGTGCCTGGGCGGATGGCTGTTTATAAAGAAATTTCTAACCAAATACGGGCTGTATTTAAACGTTATACTGACCTAATAGAGCCTTTGTCGCTTGATGAAGCCTACCTAGACGTCACCAATAGCTCGGCATTTAAAGGTAGTGCTACGCTTATTGCTCAACAAATTAGAGCCGATATTTTCAACGCTACTGGCCTCACTGCCTCTGCAGGCGTTGCTCCCATTAAGTTTATTGCGAAAATTGCTAGCGATGAAAACAAACCCAATGGCCAGTTCGTTGTATTACCAGATGAAGTTGATTCGTTTTTAAATAATTTGCCGCTGGGTAAAATACCTGGTGTGGGTAAGGTCACCCTTGAAAAGCTTAATTTAAAAGGATTGTATACAGGTAAAGATGTTCGCGAGAAAGGCGTTAATTGGATGCAACAGCATGTGGGGAATTTTGGTGTATCGCTTTATCAAAAATGTGCTGGTGAATACATTGGTAAAGTAACAACCGAGCGAGTACGTAAATCACTCAGTGTTGAGCATACTTATGAATACAACAAAAATAGCTTACAAGAGTGTCTAGATCAGTTGCCTAAATTATTGGAAGAGCTGACAGCGCGTCTTAATAAACAACAGCTACAAAATCGTATAAATAAATTAAGCGTAAAAGTGAAATTTGCAAATTTTGTGGTGACCAGTGCCGATCAAGCTCATCATCAATTAAACACAGCTATTTTTACTGAGCTACTTTCAAAAGCGTATCAACGGGGTATGCAGCAACCGGTGCGTTTACTAGGCATAGGGGTGGGTGTTAAAAATGAACCTAATTTAAACCTACAATTGAGCATTCTAGATTAGAGTGTACTTGAGTGTAACACCAAGTTGCCAGATTAAAATGAGCTCATCGCAGGTGGCTGGTTTTGTGTTTTTATATCAACGATAATAGCCCCTTATGTTTTCTAACAGGAGCTTTACTTATGGCATATCCTCAAGCGATAGCTGCACAATCAATTAGTGCAAGCTTTGCAGCATTTTCTCACGATGCACTTATTATAATTAGTGATGACTTTTCTCAACTTCCGAATAACTCACTACGTGATGCCATTGAATCACAGGCTAAAGTAGACTCTCGTATTGGTAAACAAGTTACGTTTTTAGTAATTGATAATGTACGCGTTGTTTTAGCACCTACAGGGCCGCTTAATCGCGATTACGATGATGTAAGACGCTACTTTGATGCCGCCAAACTTGCGATTAACGAAGCAAAAGCCGCGGGCAGCGTAAACCCTGCTATTTACTTACCTAAATTACATACGGATGCGCGTTACCAGCATGCATTAGAGGTGGCGTATTTAGGTGCATGCCAAGCATTATGGCAACCTTTAGAGGCGCGTGAATACCACGGTGAAAGTATTGAGCCAATTACGCAAATTGGTTTAATTGATGCAAGTGAGCAAACAGTAAAAGCAGTTAACGCAATTGCTGCTGGCCAATATGCGGCACGCGATTTATGCGGTACTGAGCCTGAACGTATGGCGCCACCACGCTTTGCCGATTACTGTGTTGAGCTTTTCAAAGGCTCTACAGTGGCAGTTGATGTGATTGACGACATAGACACAATAGATAAAAACTACCCTATGCTTAGCACCGTTGCGCGCGCATCTTATGCGGTTGAGCGCCACCATCCACGCGTAGTAAAACTAGAGTACGTACCAGAGGGTGAAGTAACGCGTACGCTAATGTTTGTGGGTAAAGGTTTAGTATACGACACCGGCGGCGCCGATTTAAAAGTAGGCGGTTACATGGCTGGTATGAGCCGCGATAAAGGCGGTGCTGCATCTGTAGCGGGCTTTATGAAAGCGGTTGCTGATTATCAGCCTAAAGGCGTTAAAGTGATTTCTTATTTAGCGGTGGTTCGCAATTCAATTGGTTCAGATTGTTTTGTACCAGATGAAATAATTACTAGTCGTGAAGGCGTACGCGTACGCATTGGTAACACCGATGCCGAAGGGCGCTTAGCTATGGGTGACCTTCTTAGCGAAATGAAAGACTTGGCTAAAACACAAGTTAACCCAACTCTATTTACTGTAGCCACTCTTACAGGCCATGCGGCACGTGCTATGGGACCTTACGGTGCGTATGTTGAAAACGGCCCAGCACGCAGTGCTAATACGTCTCGTCAAATAGCGGATTGTGGTGATTTATGGGCAGATGCAGCAGAGGTTTCTCGCTCTCGTCGTGAAGATTACGACTTTATAAAGCCGCGCACCTTAGCTGATGATGTTTTATCAAGTAATAATGCGGCTTCTGCTGTTACAGCTCGTGGGCATCAATTCCCTATGGCATTTTTAGCCGTTGTTGGCGGACTTGATAAACATGGTAACGATTCTGAGCAGCCATTACCTTATGTGCATATGGATATTGCTGGTAGTGGTGTTGAAGGCGGTGATTGGCAGCATGGCAAGCCAACCGCGGCATCGGTAACCAGCTTATTTGCACGCTACTGTATGTAATACCAATCCGCAATAATACTTAATCATTTTTCGGGGCTAAACGTGTCGCTATCTGTGTTAAAAAATCTCATTTACGACTGCATGGATGCAGAAGGTAGAGCAATGCAGGAGCAATTGCCGAGAACAACTAAATAGCAAATTTTTTGCCTAGCCATCAACACGTTTTTCCATCCTAAAAATAGATCACTTAATTATGCGAAATGGTATAAGCTAAAAACGCTTATGTAATAAAAAAGCCCTGTTAATTCAGGGCTTTTGTTTTTTAATTATTTTAATTTAAAGCGATTAACCACACTCGAAAGCCCTTGGCTACTTTGTTTAAGGTTGTCACTGGCATCGGTAAGCTGCTTGGTATTATTTAATGACTGCTCGGTTGATTGAGATAGCTCGTTAATACGTAAATTAACCTCGTCAGCAGCTTGTGTTTGCTGCTCGGTAGCACGGGCTATTTGGCTGTTCATGTCTGTAATTATAGACACCAATCTTTCTATTTCATTGAGAGAGGTATCGGCAGATGAAACCTGCTCTACCGTGGTTACCGACAATGCTTGACTTGATTTTACGGCCTCTACTGCCGCTTTAGCGCCTTCTTGCAATTTGGTGATCATGGTTTGAATTTCATCTGTGCTCTGCCCAGTTCTGCTCGCTAATGTGCGCACTTCATCGGCAACAACTGCAAATCCTCTGCCGTGCTCTCCTGCACGAGCCGCTTCTATAGCAGCATTAAGTGCAAGTAAATTTGTTTGCTCCGATATACTTCTGATCACATCGAGTACAGAGCCTATGTTGTTACTTTCGTTTGCTAAATCTTCGGTTACTTGGCTCACGGTTTCTATATTACTTGAGAGCGTTTCTATGGCAGTAATGGTACTGGCCACCACGTTTTTACCGGTTGAGGCATTGTGCGCTGCATCATTGGCAGCTTGTTCTGCGGCTTCGGCATTACGACTCACATCATGAATTTGGTGCGTCATTTGCTCCATGGCGGCAGCTACTTGTGTGGAACTGTCGTTTTGTAGCTCAATGAAGGAGTGGCTTGTTTTACTTGACTCATCCACCGTGTGCGCGTGTCTGCTTACATCATCTGCACTGTGCGATACATGCACTAATGACTCGCGCATTTTTAAAACAAATAAATTAAAAGAACGTGACAGCTCTGATATTTCATCATTGCCAGATTCGTTTAGCGTACGTGTTAAGTCACCTTCGCCTTGCGATATATCTTTCATCATTTGTGCAGCAAGGCGAGTCGGAGTGAGTATACTTTTTCCAATAAAGTAGCTTAGTAATATGACAGCAATAATCATTACTAAGGCACTGATAATGATTAGATTACGCTGCTCGCTAAAGGCTGCATCTATTGAATCTAGGTATACGCCAGAGCCTATAACCCATTGCCACGGGCTAAACCCTTTAACAAATGCGACTTTATCTACGGGTTGGTCTTTTCCTGGCTTTGGCCACTTATAAGGAATAACCCCTTCTTTTTGTTGCTTTACAATACTCACCATTTCGACAAACAGTGCCTTGCCATCGGGGTCTTTGTTATTACTAAGGTCTTTGCCGTTAAGCCCAGGTTTTATCGGGTGCATTACCATTGCAGGTTGGTAGTCGTTTATCCAAAAATAATTGGTTTTGTCGTAGCGTAGGGCTTTTACAGCCTCTAGTGCTTGTGTTTTAGCTTGTGTTTGTGTGAGGGTGTTATTTTGTTCAAGCTGGTGGTAATGCTCTATAACACTGTATGCTGTTTCTACCACATGCTGTGTTTTAATGTATTGCTCATGTTTAAGTGAGCTGTATTGATGAGTTAAACTCGAAATACTAAGTATGATAAGCCCAATTATAACGATGGCGATTAACAGTGAAAAACGCTGGGAAATACTAAAACTACGTAGGTTAGGCATTTACTTTTCCTCAATAAGTGTACGCATTTGCGCATAGAGTAAGCGTAGCTAAAAAAAGCGTTTAATCTAGGCTCAATAACTTATTAACACAAAAAAAGGCTGATTTTTCAATCAGCCTTTAGTTTATTTAGTCGTCATATGATTATTTAACATCAAAATGTCGATTAAAGAAGTTAGTGATGGTTTGGTGTAAATGTGTTTGCACCTGTTTACCACGTAGGCTGTGTTTTGAGCCCGGGTAGGTCATCATTTCAAACTGTTTTTCGTTATCTTGGAGTTGTTTAAATAATTTAGTGGCGTGGGTAAATAACACGTTGTCATCGGCCATGCCATGGTAAATCATTAGTGGGCCTTTTAAGCCGTCAGCGTATGGAAATACTGCGCTGTCTTCGTAGCCTTTAGCATTCGTTTTTGGGTGCCCAAGGTAACGCTCAGTGTAATGGGTGTCGTAAAGTGCCCAGTCGGTAACTGGTGCACCTGATACACCAGCTTGAAAGTAATCACCGGCTTTAAACATGGTCATAAGAGCCATATAGCCGCCGTAGCTGTGGCCATAAATACCAATACGTTGTGGGTCTACGTAATCAAGCGTACGTAAAAACTCAACGCCTTTAATTTGGTCTGCCACTTCTACAACGCCTAAATGTTTGTAAATGGCGTCTTCAAACTTTTTACCGCGGTTGTAAGAGCCTCGGTTATCGAGCTGAAAAATAACATAACCTTGCTGCGCCATATATTGAAAGTATAGGTTTTTGCTGCGCCAGCTATTTGTTACGCGCTGTGCATGTGGGCCGCCGTATACGTTAACAATTACTGGGTGCTTTTTACCGTCTGCAATATTACTTGGTTTAAATAAGCGGTAATGCATTACTTGACCATCTTCTGCTTTGATGGTGCCGTACTCAGGTGTTGCTAAATCACTTAAATAAGGGGTTAATGGGTGGCTATCATCGAGCTTATTTTGTTCAAGCCATGTGATAAATTCGCCATTTACTTTACGTAGTGCTGCCGAGTTAGGCTTGTTTACCGATGAGCTATTATCAATAAATGTTTTGCTGTCTTTAGCCATCACCACTTTGTGGTATTGGCCTTGCTCGGTAATGCGCTTAATATTGCCTTTTTTAAACAGAGGCACGCTGTATAAATGGCTTTCAAGCGGGGTATCTTTACGTCCAGCAAAGTACACTATGCCTTTTTTCTCATCCACGCCTTTTAAGCTATCAACAACCCAGTCTCCAGATGTGATTTGTCGAACTAGCTGACCATTGGTGCGGTACAAATAAAGGTGCTTAAAACCATCGCGCTCAGAAGCCCATACAAAATGCTTTTTGTCTTTTAAGAAATGCAGATCAAAGTTTAAATTGATCCATGTATCGCTGTTTTCTGTTAGTGCTACTTTTTGCGTTTTAGTATCGCTATTGTAAAAACGTAGTTCTAACTTATGTTGTGAGCGATTTTGCCATTGATACGAAAGGGTGTTGCTGTCTTTTAGCCATTTAGCGCGCGCAATGTAAATATCTTTATCGTCGCCTAAATCAATCCAGTCAACGCTTTGATTATTTAGAGACACAACACCCAGTTGAATTTCAACATTGTCAGTGCCCGTAAATGGGTAGCGTTGATTAAATAGCTTTACTTCGTCAGCGTATATTTCGTTACGAATGGCTTCTTTTACTGGGGTTTCATCTACGCGGGTAAATGCAATTTTAGATTCATCGCCAGCCCACCAGTAGCCAGTCATGCGGCTCATTTCTTCTTGCGCTACAAATTCGGCCATGCCGTTTTTAATTACGCCACCACCATCTTTGCTTAGTTGAATTTCCTTGCCAGAATCAAGTGCTAAAGCGTAAAGGTTTTGCTCGCGAATAAACGATACATAGTTACCTTTAGGTGAAAAACGAGCATCGGTTTCAAACGCTTCTGTATTGGTAAGCTTTTTACTTTTACCAGATGCAAGCTCGTAATAATATAAGTCACCATTGAGTGGGAATAGCAGGGCTTTACCGTCTTTAGACCATTTATATTCTAAAATACCTTTACCAAAAATACGTTGGCGTTCGCGACGTGCTTTTTCTTCATCAGAGAGGTTTTCAGGGCCTGAAAATAGCTTTGCAGAATCAACCAGTATTCTGTTGGTGTTATCTTTTAAATTGTATTCCCATAAATCATAGCGGTTGTAATCGTCGGTTTTGCCTTGCAGATAAGTTACGCGGGTACCGTCCGGCGAAAACTTAAGTTGTACGGGGGCTTTACCCGACAGGCTCGGGTCGTCAAAAATACGCTCTAGTGATAATGGTTTTGCTTGCGCGCTCAGTGCACCAACAGCAAGTGGGAGTGCGAGGGTTAGGTATTTTATTTTTTTTAGCACAAGATTGCCTTAGCTTATTATAAATAGTGTATTAAATGGTAAAGCTAAGCGTGTGCAACTGCAAATAAATGCTATAAAGTGGCCATTATTAAAGACTAACTAGGATATGATGATGACAACTCCCACTTTTGAACTTGCCCCAGAGCTTAAGCGCGATTGTATAGAACTGGCAGATTGGCCTTTGTGTAAAGTGCTATTACTTAACGACAGCCAATACCCTTGGTTTGTATTGGTGCCTAGAAAAGCCAATTTAAAAGAGATCATAGACTTATCAAAGAGCGATCAAATTGTATATTTAAAAGAGTCGGCCAAACTCAGCAAGCTTATTATGCAAGTGTTTAGCCCTGATAAACTAAACGTGGCGGCTTTGGGTAACATGGTGCCGCAATTACATATTCATCATATTGCACGTTTTACAACTGACGCTGCATGGCCTGCACCGGTGTGGGGTAAGTTTCCTGCAAAACCATACACAGATGAGCAAATAATAGCGCTAAAAAAAGCGCTGCAGTTATAAACCACAGCGCTTCATTAATCTATTACAAAGTATTACGTGTTGGGTTAGTTAAGGCCTAACACGTCTTTACCTTGTTTAAAGGTTACATCTACAGGGATATTAGCTTGGCTTAGTTTTTCTAAGTCTTTAGCAAGCTCTTCTTTAATATCGCCATGGGTGGCAATTAGCTGATCTACTTTTTCGTAATCGCCGTCACCTTGTAATGTTAAAATTAAGCGCGAAAGTTTAGCCATAGCCACACCCATTTTTTCCATATTGACACGGTAGAAACCTTCTTCGTTTTTAGAAAAGGCGCCTTCTTGAGCAAAAAAGTTAAAGCGGATCATGTTCGCTTTACCATGTGCGCTTGATGCACCAAAACGTACTGAGCGGAAAATACCCGCCATAAAGGTGGTGTAGTAATCTTCTAATGTACCTTCGGTAATTTCACCTTTTTTAAGTAACTGCTCAACCATGTATAAACCTAAAATATCAGCTTTACCTTCTTCAAGTGCGCTTGCGTGCTCTTGTAATGATTGGCGCACAGTGCCTTTATTTGTAATGGTGTTTTTAATACCTAGGCCGTGAGCGACTTCGTGGAACATGGTATTGGCAAAAAAGGCGTTAAAAGTAATATGCTTACGTTGCTCAGGTACAATTAACTGCTCAGCAATCGGCACTAAAATTTTATCAAACTTTGCACGCATTGCGTTTTTAAGCTGCAGGCGACGAGTGCCTTTTTCAAGCTGTACTTGCTCATCGTTTGGTAAGTTAATAGCAATAGTTTTGCTGCCCGCATTTGAGTGACCTGCGTAGTAAACCACATCGTAAGCATTTAAATCGGCGTCTGAGCCTGGCACTTCTTGCTTATATTTAGTATCTACCGGTAAACCTTTTTGCAGCTCTGGTAAAAAGGCCGCAAATTTAGCAAGGCGCTCGCTCCATTTTAAATCTTTAATTAGTACATACGACTCATAAGCAGAGCGGTAGCCAAAGAGTTGATCTTCGTAAGTTTCAATTGGGCCAATAACCACATCAACAGGGTTGTTTTTCATGTCCATCCAAGCAAAGTCAGAACCCTGAAAATCATCTTTTTGAAGTGCATCAGCACGTAGGTTTAAGTAATTGGCAAATTCTTTATCATCGGCAAGCTTACTGGCTTCACGTAATAAGTCAGCTGCTTTAGCTAACTCTTGCGCGTATTCTTTTGAATAAGGCACACTGTAAAGATTACCTTGCTCATCACGTTTGATTAATGAGTAAAGGCCTTTTTTATCATCTACGTCGGCATTATTTAGTTCTTCTTTTGTTATGTCGGCTGGGTAGAATTGCGCGCCAAGGGCTTTTTCTTTGTAACCTGATAAAAACGGTTCATCACCATTTAAACGATCCCATGGGCCGTAGTTAATATCAGCAAATTTACGTACTTTTTCATCACTCAGCTTTGCTAAAAAAGCGTCTTTATTATCGCCAAAAGCCTGCTTCCAAAAAAGCACGTCCATAATTTTAGAAGCATCGATAAGCTTAGCTACCATGGCTTTTTGATTCTCACTTAAATGAGATAGGTCGGCTTCTAGGCTAAAGTCGGTGTAAATATCTAAACGTTGATTATCAATGTTAACTAATTCTGGGCCAGCTTGTGCGGCACTTTTTTGAGCAAGTTCTACACCTGTGGCTTCGGTCGAAGAAGGGGCTTGCTCTGAGCATGCACTAAGAAAAACGACGCCAGAGAGTAAAATTGCTTGGCTAATTTTGTTTAAGATCATTTGAATGCCTGTTAAAAAGTAAGTTTAATTATTTGTATGGGCGAACTCTGAACGCTAGCGCATACAAACGTTTCCTTATAGTGACTGCATTAAAACAAAACTAAATAGTAAATAGCAAGTGTTTGGCGTTATGTAGCATCTTAGGGCGATGAAGGCACATTAATAACAATTAATTTATATAATTTTCTTAACTTTATCGGTAAGTTAGATAATACTCATTGTATTACTCATTGTATTACTCATTGTATTACTCATTTTATCCGAGGTTAGCAGTTGCATTGCGGCCCAGAAACAAAAGGATGACAGTTCTATGTCTACAGAAAATGCACTATTAACGATTTTGGTTGATAGAATCAACAACGATACTTTGGTTTTACCTACCTTACCTGAAGTCGCCATTAAAGTGCGTCAAGCGGCTGACAACCCAGATGTAAACCTAATGCAAATGTCAGAGGTCATTAGCCAAGACCCAGCACTTTCAGCGCGCATGATTAAAGTAGCTAACAGTGCAATCATGGGTCGCACAGTTAAGGTATCTAACTTACAGCAAGCAGTTACTCGCATTGGTTTACGCCAAATTAAAAATATAGCAACCGCAATGGCAATGGAGCAGCTGTTTGTTTCTAATAATGAGCTAATAAAAGGCTACATGAGTAAAGCGTGGCAAAAAACGCTAAACGTGGCGGGGCACTCAATAACGCTTATGGCGTTTTATTTACAAAATAATAAACGCACATCGTTAAATAGTGACTCTATAACGTTGGCGTCGTTGGTATATAACATTGGTGTACTGCCTATTTTAACCGAAGCTGAGCGCCACCCAGAGGTGTTTGCTAACCCAAGCTTTTTAGCGCATGCAATTCAAAAACTCAGTGGTAAAATTGGTGGCTCAATTATGGGCGCGTGGGAGTTCCCACCTGAATTTGTAAATGTTGCTAGGCATTGGGCTGACCCTACATATCGCCCTGAAGAGATTGGTTATGTTGATTTTATTCGTATTGGCGCTATTTTAGAGGGAACATTACAGGTGTCTGATAAATCAGCGGCTTTACAAACCTACATAGATAAAGGTGTTATTCCATCTATGCAGCTATTTTCAAGTGACGAATACAACGACATGCTTGAAAGTGTGAAAGACACATTTAGCTAATTAGCAGTTATAAAGGTAAAAGCAAAAAGCACGACTGAGTCGTGCTTTTTTGGTTTTAGTAGCGCTTATAATTTTAGCGTTTTATAAATCTTCTGCATCACCTAAACCGGCCGTCAGCTCTTCAAGCAGTAGCTTGATTTCTTCCGAGGCTAAAATAAAGTCAGCATCTAGTTTAACCGCCATATCTTCTTTTGGAATATCGGCGTTTTCTTCTTTTAAGGTTTCTGAGTAGCTTAAACGCTTGATAGAACCATCGTTTTGCAGCATAAATTTCAGGCGTTCTTGCCAGTCAAGCGCAAGTTTAGTCACACGTTTACCAGTTTCTAGGTGCGATTTAACTTCATCACATGATAAATCATGGCCTTTTAGTTTAACCTGTGCGCCACTGTCGTCGGCTTCTTCGAGTTCTGCATCAAACCCTATAGCAAAGTTTTCTGGCGTGCTGAAGTTAGTTAGCCAATCAGTTAAAAATACATCCAGGTCGTAGTTTGCAAACGCAGGAACTACCGGTAAAGTGCCCAGCGATTTACGCAGCAATGCAAGTAACTCTTCTGCTTTATTAAAACTACCACTGTTTACTACAACCCACCCGTTTTCTTGATCAATAAAGGCAAACTGCAGGCTTGATTTTTTAAACGCTTGAGGTAATAAGGTCGTTAAAATGTTTTCTTTTAACTCGTCTTTTTCTTTCTTTTTAACCGGGCGGTTTTCTTCCGCTTCTATTTGATCTACTTTTTCGGCAACCATTTCATTAACAACAGATGCAGGTAGCACTTTTTCTTCACGTTTGGCACACACTAAAATGCTTTTTTGTGAAAAATGCGCCAGCGAGTCACCATGCTTACCAAATGCTTTTGTCCAACCAAATGTAGAGAGGTCTTGAGAGCCACACGGGCGAAATACATCTTGTTCTAACGCTTTTTCAAACTCTTCTTGAGTGTACGAAACATCTTGCTTAAAGCGATAACAAATCAGGTTACTAAACCACATAAGGTAACTTTTCCATCTTATAAATTTGCTCAATCATAGCAATAAAATGGGGTTCTCGAAATGGCTGATTTTAACCAAAGCCTTTATTGATTAAATAATGGCTTTGGCATATTTTTAGGAAACTCAATATGGTAATGCAGTCCTTTACCGGGTTCACTGTTAGCCTCTATTGAGCCGCTGAGCGTTTGCTTAACTAAGTTAAAGGTTATATGTGTGCCCAAGCCACTACCGCCTTGGTCGCGCTTTGTAGTAAAGAAGGGGTCGAACAATTTAGCTAACTGCTCTTTTGTTACACCGTTACCGTTATCTTTGTAGTCAATCACAAGGAGTGTGTCATTGGCACTAATATTTATATCAATATTGCCCTGTGCAATGTTATCAAACCCATGAATAATTGAATTCATAATTAAGTTGGTAAAAATTTGGCTAATCGCCCCAGCAGGCAAATTTAGCACTAAATCATCCGGACACTGCAAGTTTATGGTGTGCTTGGTTTTTTTAAGTTTAGGGTGAAGCGACAAAATCACTTCGTTTAAGTAATCTTTAAAGTTAATTGTTCTTACAGCTTCACTGGCTTGATCTACCGCTATTTGTTTAAAGCTGGCAATGAGCTCAGAGGCTCTATCAAGGTTGGTTGTAAGCAAGCTCGTGCTTTGCTTGGCTTCGTTTATAAATTCTTCTAATGCTTTGGGCGATAAAGTTTTTTCTTTATAAGCGCTTTCTAAGGTATTTAAACGCTCTTGCAAGAATGATATAGCGGTTACCCCGATACCAATAGGCGTATTTATGTCATGTGTAATGCCAGCAACAAGCCCGCCTAATGCGGCCATTTTTTCTGTTCCAACTAATCGCTCTTGAGCAAGGCTTAGCTCATCAAGATAGCGTTCGAGCTCTTTTTGTTTGGTTAATAACTCTTCTTCGGTGTGCCTACGTAAATCAACCTCTTCGGTTAGTACCAGCTTTTGTTTTTCTAGTTCGTACTTCTGTTGCTGTAAATCCATCATTGCTTGACTTAAATTAGACGTTTTACGAGCAACATCCTGCTCAAGTTGTATATTGTGTTGGTCGAGCTTTTCATTACTAACAATCAGTTCACGTTGAGTGTGTTCAAGCTCCTTTCTGTATTGGACTACTTTATCTATTAAGTTATTAAAAGACTGCTCCATAACGTTTAGTTCGTTATGCTCTTCGGTTTCAATTTCTATGTGTTGACCTTCTAAGTCATCAAGCTCAAGGTTTTCTATTTGATCGGTTAATTCGTTTAACGGGTCGGTGAGCAGTTTTCTAAATGCCATTAAAAACAAGATGATCAAAAAGGTGGTTTTGATCATGGCGTTACCAATTAAAAAGTAAATAGATACCATTATTCGGCTAAACACCACGTCGCGGCTCGAAAATAAGGTTACATCACCCACTTGCGTAGCACGTCCTGAGAACTCAAAAATGAGTGGGAATGTATAACCAAAGAGACCTGACTTAGTGTCCTCTATAATAACTTCTTCCTGAACAAGTTGTTGATTATAAAGTTTATGTATATCTAAAGAGCGCCCCAGTTGCGAAATAATTTCGCCGCTGTCGTCGCGTACAATAATGCCCTCCACCATAGGGATGGCAAGTAAGCCTTCTGCGGTTGTTATTGTTTGCTTTGTATTTAGTTCCCAAATTGCGCGCGTTAAGCTTCTACTGAAGGTTTTTTGTAGTGTACTGAGCTCATCACGAATGTAGTCTTTAGTATTTACAAATTCAGCAAGCACTTGTCCACATGTCACCACGAAGGTGAGTAAAAAATAAACTGATAAAACATTAGTTAACAATTTCTTAGAAAGGCTTTTTTGTAACATATGGGATTTACTCATCCGGTATAATTATATCTAAGTTGCAATTTCTATCCTAAAAGTTAGTCAATAAAACCTTAAAAATAAATAAAAAAACTTATATTTTAAAGAGACTGACTCTTGAGAGTCGTTTTGTTTTAATAATAGTGCACTAATTTGACTTAAAGTAATCCAAATGCCCACTTATGTTACATAAGTATCGATTGGGTGGGGAATTATTAATAATAGTTAAAGTTTTATTGTAAGGTTACCGTATCACACTATACGAACAAGCAAAGTGTTAGAGTTTTAGGAACGTGTTAGAATAGAAAAAAACCAACGGATGGCTCGTTTTTATAATTTTTAGAAGGTTATTTTAGTAGTAAACATGATGAAATTTTCTATATTAGTGTGTGATGATTCCACTGTTGCACGTAAACAAGTTGTGCGTTGTTTAAATGAGTGCGTGAATGCCGACATACAACAAGCCGCAAACGGGGCCGATGCGCTTGAGCTTTTACGCTTGCAGCAATTTGATCTTCTGTGTTTAGACTTAACCATGCCAGAAGTTGACGGTGTACAGGTGCTAGAGCGTATTAAGGCAGAAAAAATAGAGTGCTTTGTATTGGTGATCTCCGCTGATATTCAACAACAAATGAAGCAAAAGGTGGCGCAGTTAGGTGCTATCGACTTTATAAATAAACCTATTAACAAATCAGCCTTAAGTGAAGTTTTGCATAAATTTGGCATTCATTAGGTTTTTTCATGTTCAAAAAGGCTGTTTTATCTTTTAATTTGGGGTTGACAGCATAGCCTTTGTTAAGGCAGTCTTAGCGTTATGAAAACAATTAATCGCGTACTGACCATTATTATTACAACCACCATTCTTACTGGATAGTGGCATAGGTCGGTGCAACAAATTTAAAGGCCTGTGTTCACTAAGAACACAGGCCTTTTTTCGTTTTATGGGATGAGGAACATAAATAATGCGCGTTTTAAAATTTGGAGGCTCTTCGCTTGCTGACTTTGCCTGTTTGCAGCAAGTAGCTCAACTTGTCAAAGCACAGTTAAAAGATGAAATGTTACTGGTGCTTTCTGCACCCGGTGGTATGACTGACTCATTAGTTGCGCTGGCAAGTGCCGCAGAGCAAGGTCAGGACTTTTCACAGCAATGGCAAGCTTTACTAAGCCGATGCGAAACATTAAAAGCAGAAGTAGAAAAAAGCAGTGGCGAAGTCGCAAACTGGCCAGATTTTCATGAGCTTAAAAATAAGCTTGATGGTGTGGCGCTTATTAAATGCTGCCCAGATCAAATTCGTGCTTTTGTAATTAGTTTTGGTGAGCGAGTAAGTGTATCGCTTATGCAAAGTTTATTAAGCTCGCACAATGCACAATACCTAGAAGCAACACGCTGTGTTGCCTCTACAGGGGGTTACATTGATGCTGAAGCCGACTTAGTAACGAGTAAAGCACGTTTTCAAGCAGTACTTAAAGAAAACCCAGCCACTATTTATATTATGCCAGGATTTACTGCCAGCAATGAGCAAGGTGAACTCACTACGCTTGGTCGTAACGGCTCTGACTACTCAGCGGCAATTGCTGCTGCATGTTTAGATGCTGAGGTATGTCAAATTTGGACAGATGTTGATGGGGTGTACAGCGCCGATCCGCGTTACATCAAAAAAGCGACTAAAGTTGACTTTTTATCTTATAAAGAAGCAATGGAACTTTCTTATTTTGGCGCTAAAGTACTTCATCCTAAAACCATTTTACCGTGCGCCAAAGCGGGTGTACCGTGCGAAATTAAAAATACCCATAACCCAGATGCTCAAGGCTCATTAATTGGTAACGATTATTCATCGGATGAACCTGTAAAAGCGCTTTCTAGCTTGCAAGACCTAGCAATGCTTACCGTGTCAGGCCCTGGCATGAAAGGTAAGGTGGGTATGGCCTCTAAAGTATTTAATGCTCTTGCGCACGATAACGTATCGATTGTGTTAATTACGCAATCATCGTGCGAGTTTAGTATTAGCTTTTGTGTGCACGAAAGCGATTTAGCGCTAGCGCTAGAGGCCTTGCAAAGTGCATTTGAGCTTGAATTACAAGCAGGCTTAATTGAGCCGGTAAACGTACAACGTAACCTTGCCATTGTTACTTTAGTGGGCGATAACATGCGTGCACACAAAGGTTTAGCTGCGCAGTTTTTTGCGTCACTTGCACAGGCCCAAGTAAACATTGTAGCCATTGCGCAGGATTCTACAGAAAGTGCTATTTCGGCGGTTATTGACGGTGAGCTGTGTAACGATGCAGTAAAAATATGCCACGAAAACTTTTTTACTCACGTCCCTTCAATTGACGTATTTTTACTTGGCTGTGGCTTAGTAGGCCAAGAGCTTATTTCTCAGTTAGAACGCCAACAAGCGTGGCTTGAAAAACGAAATATTAAATTAAACCTATATGGCGTTGCTAATTCTCGTCAATTGCATTTAGACAGCGAAGGTATTGCATTTGATGACTGGCAGCAAAAGCTAGCAGCATCAGAGCAAGCGTTTGACTTAAATTTAGTTGAGCAGTTTGTAAAACAAAATCACTTAGTAAACCCAGTGCTTGTAGATTGTACGTCTTCTGATGCGCTAGCCGCTCAGTATGTAGACTTTTTAAATGCGGGCTTCCATGTGGTGGCCGCTAATAAAAAAGCAACAACCAGCTCGTACGATTATTACCAAAACTTAATTGCAGCAACACAAAAAAATAACCGCAAATTTTTATACGAAACAAACGTAGGTGCAGGCTTACCGGTAATCGATAACTTACAGTCGTTATTTGGTGCAGGTGATGAGTTACTCGAGTTTAGCGGTATTTTATCAGGCTCACTGTCGTACATGTTTGGTGCACTAGAAGATGGTTTATCACTTTCTGAGGCAACAATTAAAGCAAAAGAAAGCGGTTTTACAGAGCCAGACCCACGCGATGATTTATCGGGTACTGATGTAGCACGTAAATTACTGATTATTGCTCGCGAAGCCGGCATGAAATTAGAGCTTAGCGATATAGAAGTGGAGTCGGTATTGCCACAAGGTTTTGCACAAGACGACAGCGTAGATGAATTTATGGCTAAACTACCAAGTTTAGACGCTGAGTTTAACGACCGTATTCAAAGTGCCGCAGCAGAGGGTAAAGTACTTCGTTATGTAGGTACAATTAAAGAAGGCCACTGTAAAGTAGGTATTGAAGCGGTCGATTCATCGCATGCATTAAATGTTATTCGTGATGGTGAAAACGCGTTAGCTATTTTAAGTCAGTATTATCAACCACGCCCGTTTGTAATACGTGGTTACGGCGCAGGCTCTGCAGTAACCGCTGCCGGTGTATTTGCCGACGTATTAAAAACGTTATCGCGCTAGGAGTTAAAAATGATAGAAGTATATGCTCCGGCGTCTATAGGTAATTTTGCAGTCGGCTTTGACGCACTAGGCGCAGCGCTTGCGCCTATTGATGGTAGTTTATTAGGTGATGTAGCCGTAGTAAGCGCCGCTCAAAGTGATGAGTTTGTTTGCTCAGGCGAATACGCGCATAAGTTACCAAGCGATGCGAGCGAAAACCTAGCATATCAGTGTTTAGTGCATTTTAGAGCGCACGTGGCGCCAGATATGCCAAGTGTAAAATTAGAACTTAAAAAGAACTTACCAATTGGCTCAGGGCTAGGTTCGAGTGCGTGCTCGGTGGTCGCAACCTTTGCTGCGCTTGATAAGTTTGCTCAAACCAATTTAAGCCAAGTTGAGCTGATTGAGTTAATGGCTGATTTTGAAGCGATAGTCAGTGGTGGGCGTCATTACGACAACATCACCCCGTGTTATTTAGGAGGCTTACAGCTTACAGGCGATTTAATTCCTGATAAGTCAATTGCTTTACCAGTTGATGAAAACTGGTACTACGTAGCGGCGTTCCCTGGTTTTTCGCTTAATACCGCAAAGGCTCGCTCGGTATTACCAAAAGAGTTAAGTATGCATGCGGGGGTTGAGTTTGCTCAGCGTTTATCTGCATTTAGCAGCTTGTTATTAACGCAGCGTTTTGATGATGCACTAAGCATTATGCAAGACGATATTGCAGAGCCGTACCGAGCGCCTTTAATTGCCGGCTTCAGTGAGGCAAAAGCGAACCTTCCAGCATTAGGCGCTGAAGTTGTCAGTATTTCAGGTGCCGGCCCTACGTTATTTACAGTGTGTAAAACATTAGAAGCGGCTGAAAAATGTGCGCAGTGGTTAGCGCAAAACTATATAAATGAGCAGGGCTTTTGCCACATTTGTAAATTAGATAACGACGGCACGCGTCAATTAACAGTTTTATAGGATAGGCATTTATGCAATTACATAATTTAAAAGAAAATTCTCAAAAAGTGTCGTTTGTTGAAGCGGTAAAAACAGGGCTTGGGCGCAATCAGGGGGTATTTTTCCCTGAAAGCTTAGCGCCACTAACTGATGTAGATGCGTTATTAGATATGGATTTTGTTACCCGCAGTAGCAAAATTTTATCGCACCTTATTGGCGATGAACTGCCCGCTGATACTGTTGCTCAAATGGTTAAAAATGCGTTTAATTTTCCTGTAAAATTGTTAGAGGTTGAAGACAATAACTATTGTTTAGAGCTTTTTCACGGTCCTACGCTTGCGTTTAAAGACTTTGGTGGACGCTTTATGGCTGAGTGTTTAGCACAGTTTAACAAAGGCGAAAAAGTCACGATTTTAACGGCAACCTCTGGCGATACTGGCGCTGCTGTAGCGCATGCGTTTTACAACAAGCCAAATATAGATGTGGTTATTCTATATCCTAAAGGCAAAATTTCGCTTGCTCAGCAAAAGCTATTTACTACGCTTGGTAACAACATTCATTGTTACGCAGTTGATGGCAGTTTTGATGATTGCCAAGAGCTGGTTAAAAAGTCATTTTTAGATGACGAAGTTAAATCTACACTTGGTCTTAATTCAGCTAACTCAATCAACATTA
This sequence comes from Pseudoalteromonas sp. S3776, assembly GCF_005886915.1. NCBI lineage: Bacteria > Pseudomonadati > Pseudomonadota > Gammaproteobacteria > Alteromonadales > Pseudoalteromonadaceae > Pseudoalteromonas > Pseudoalteromonas sp. S3776. Next base: position 45,826 of record NZ_PNCU01000011.1, read on the forward strand.
GCCGCCTAGTGGCACAAGTATGTTATTACTTTGAAGCCATTGCTCAGCTACCAAAAGAAAAGCGTGCTACCGCGCATATTTCGGTCCCTAGTGGTAACTTTGGTAATGTATGTGCCGCCATGATTGGTGCTGTAATCGGTTTGCCGGTGGGTAAACTAAGCGCAACGACGAACCAAAACGATACCGTGCCACGTTACATGCTTGATAAAAATTGGGCGCCAAATGCCACACTTGAGTCGCTTTCAAATGCGATGGATGTGAGCAAGCCAAATAACTGGCCACGTGTGCAAACAATGTTAGATAATAACTGGTTTAGCTACGATAATTTTTACTCAACCAGCGTGAGCGAAGAAAATACGCAAGCAGTGATGAAAAATATTCAACAAACTGGTTATGTTGCAGAGCCCCATACCGCTATTGCATACCAAGGTCTTGTAGAGAATAAAGCACCCGGCGCAGCAGGTATCTTTTTAGCAACTGCTCACCCAGCTAAGTTTAAAGAAAGCGTAGAAGAGATTCTAAATATTGAACTTGAGATGCCAAAACCACTGAGCGACGCACTTGCAAAACCTTGTTTAGCAAAGGACATTAACGCCGATTACGACGCGTTACGTAATGAAATACTCACTAAGTTGGGCTAACTAACTTAGTGTTAAAAAAGCGGCTTTGGCCGCTTTTTTTGTGTTTTAAATGCAGTCTATAAAACTACTGTCATTAACTAATTAAATGTAAAAATTAAAAGTCATTTAAATTATTAATGAATTTATAAAAAAATATCATCTTAAAAATGCTGTGAAATAGATTCAATCCCTGTTTAAATATCCTCAACTTAAGAGCGTAGGCAAAGCGTTGTTTAAAGCGTACAATAAAGCCTCTAAAAAACACCATACACGTTGCCCTAGGAGACCCCAATGTTAGAACGTAGCATGAATATTTCGGATTTTGATCCAGAGTTATTTGACGCGATAAACAAAGAAACTGCTCGCCAAGAAGAGCACATTGAATTAATTGCATCAGAGAACTACTGTAGCCCACGCGTACTAGAAGCGCAGGGTTCACAGCTTACAAACAAATACGCAGAAGGTTACCCGGGCAAACGTTACTATGGCGGTTGTGAGCACGTAGACGTTGTTGAGCAACTTGCAATCGATCGTGCGAACGAGTTATTTGGTTCTGACTATGCGAACGTTCAGCCTCATGCAGGCTCTCAAGCTAATGCCGCTGTTTTTTTAGCGTTATTAGAAGCCGGTGACACTGTACTTGGTATGAGCTTAGCTCATGGTGGTCACTTAACGCATGGTTCACACGTAAGTTTCTCTGGTAAGCTATATAATGCTATCCAATATGGGCTAGATGAAGTAACCGGCGAAATTGATTACGCACAGGTAGAAGCGCTAGCACTAGAGCATAAGCCAAAAATGATTATTGGTGGTTTTTCTGCATACTCAGGTATTGTTGATTGGGCTAAATTCCGTGAAATTGCTGATAAAGTAGGTGCTTACTTATTCGTTGATATGGCTCACGTTGCTGGTTTAATTGCGGCGGGTGTTTACCCAAGCCCAGTACCTCACGCGCATGTTGTAACAACAACAACACACAAAACATTAGCAGGCCCTCGTGGTGGTTTAATTATTTCTGCATGTGGTGACGAAGCAATTTACAAAAAGCTTAACAGCGCTGTATTCCCAGGTGGCCAGGGTGGTCCTTTATGCCACATTATTGCTGCAAAAGCAGTGGCATTTAAAGAAGCACTACAACCAGAGTTTAAAACATACCAAGCACAAGTTGTTAAAAATGCACAAGCTATGGTTGCTGTTATGCAAGAGCGCGGCTACAAAATCGTATCTGATAAAACAGAAAACCACTTATTCTTACTTGATTTAATCGATAAAGATATCACAGGTAAAGATGCAGACGCAGCGCTTGGTAATGCAAACATTACTGTGAACAAAAACTCTGTACCAAACGATCCTCGCTCACCGTTTGTTACTTCTGGTTTACGTATTGGTTCACCTGCAATTACACGTCGTGGCTTTAAAGAAGCTGAATCGAAAGAACTTGCTGGCTGGATTTGTGACGTATTAGACAATATCAACGATGAGTCAGTACAAGCGCAAGTTAAAGAAAAAGTTAAAGCAATTTGTGCAAAACTACCTGTATACGCTTAATTGCATAAGCAGCAGTAATTTAGAGCACAACAAGGGGCCTGTTTACCTTTCGAGATTTAATTTGCAGTAGTGTGCTTGGTTTTTAGGCAAGGCAGAGTCTATGTAGTGTGGTTACTCCACACAAATAGGCGATAACGCAGCATAAATGCCAAACATGCACTGCCCTCGAGTTCGTCCTAGGGGCGATTTACTCTTTGTTGCCTACATGGATGTAGGTAAGGGGCGTGAGCAGGACGCGGAAGCTTTGCTCGGTTTTTACTTAGCCCACTAGGTTACAAACCTCGCGCCGCGATCAAATCACCCCTAGATAGAACAAATTTAATCCTGAAAGGCCAACAGGCCCTATTTTTTTGCTAAGATAAAAGGCCGCTAAATAGCGGCCTTTTTTGTTTAAAACGGAAGTACCTAGTTATGCATTGCCCATTTTGTACCGCAAAAGATACTAAAGTTATTGATTCTCGCCTTGTTGGCGGAGGCCACCAAGTTCGCCGTCGTCGTGAATGTAACGAGTGTCACGAGCGATTTACTACCTTTGAAGGCGCCGAGTTAGTTATGCCTCGTGTGATTAAACAAGACGGTAGCCGAGAACCATTTAACGAAGACAAGCTACTAAATGGCCTTAATCGCGCCCTAGAAAAACGCCCTGTAAGTACTGAGCAAGTAGATGAAGTGGTTAATATTATCAAATCGCAGTTGCGTGCTACCGGTGAGCGAGAAATATCGAGCCACTTGGTGGGGGAGTGCATAATGGAGGCGCTTAAAAAGCTTGATAAAGTCGCCTACGTGCGGTTTGCCTCTGTATATCGCTCGTTTGAAGATATACGCGAATTTGGTGAAGAAATTGCCCGTTTAGGGGAGTAGTAATGCAAAGCCAAATACCGTTTACCGAACAAGATGAAATGTATATGGCGCGGGCCATCGAACTTGCGAAAAAAGGGCGATTTACAACCACTCCAAACCCCAATGTAGGGTGTGTTTTAGTTAAAGATAACCACATAGTTGGTGAAGGGTTTCATCAATTAGCGGGGCAGGGACATGCTGAGGTTAATGCGCTTGCTGTAGCAGGTGAAAATGCAAAAGGCGCAACAGCTTATGTTACGCTTGAACCGTGTAGTCACTTCGGGCGGACTCCTCCTTGCGCAGAAGCTTTAAAATCGGCAGGTGTAGTAAAGGTGATTGCTGCGATGGTCGATACTAACCCGCAAGTAGCAGGCAAGGGGCTTAAAATACTTAGCGATGCTGGTATTGAGGTTGCTTTTGGGCTGTTAGAGAAGCAAGCACGCGCACTTAATTTGGGGTTTTTTAAGCGTATGGAGCAGGGGCTGCCGTACGTAACGTGTAAAATGGCCGCTAGTATTGATGGTAAAACTGCGCTTAAAAATGGACAAAGTAAGTGGATTACTGGCTCAGCTGCGCGACAAGATGTTCAGTTACACCGAGCACAAAGTTGCGCTATTTTAACCGGCGCCGATACGGTCATTACGGATGACGCTAAACTTAATGTAAGGTTAAACGAACTCCCAGAGGCTTTACCTACCGAGTTACCTCTTCGCCAACCTGTGCGTGTTATCATTGACTCGCAAAATAGGCTTACACCAGAGTTGGCATTATTCAATACTCAAAGTGATATAATAATATTTACTACCAAGGTTGATAAATCAGCGCAATGGCCACATTTTGTAAGGCATGTTGAAGTGCCACAGCACAATAACAAAGTTAATTTAACGTCTGTTTTAGCGCACCTTGCTAAATTGCAATTTAATCATGTTTATTTAGAAGTGGGTGCTACACTTGCCGGTAAAATGACAGAGCTTAATTTAATAGACGAATATATATTTTATCTAGCGCCAAAATTAATGGGGGGCGATGCAAAAAGCTTAGTTAATTTTGCACCGCTGACAGATATGCAAAATACCGTTAATTTGACGTTTACAGAGTGTGTAAAAATAGGCGATGACTTACGTATAACCGCTATAAAACACATTCCAACCACTTAATTTAAAGAGTAGGGCTATGTTTACTGGAATAATTGAAGCCACAGGCAAAATTGCGCTATTACAAAAAAAACAAGGCGATTTAGCCATTCGCATTCAAAGCGCTAACCTTGATATGAGCGATGTAAAGCTAGGTGATAGCATTGCCACTAACGGTGTATGCTTAACCGTAGTCGATAAGCACATTGATGGCTTTAGTGCCGACTTATCAAATGAAACTATCAGCCTCACTGGGTTTGCAAATTATAATATTGGCCAAACAGTTAATCTAGAAAAAGCCATGCAGCCGGTTTCGCGTTTAGGGGGGCACTTGGTCTCTGGTCATGTTGATGGCATTGCCACCATTACCGCTATTACGAGTAATGCGCGCGCAACAGAGTACTGGTTAAGCACAGATGAAAACTTAATGAAGTACATACCTTATAAAGGGTCTGTATGTATAGATGGTATAAGCCTGACAGTAAATGCTGTCCAAGGTAATGAATTTAAATTAACCATAGTGCCGCACACAAGCGAGCAAACTACCATTGCTGATTTTAAAGTGGGCACACGCGTTAATTTAGAAGTTGACCAAATTGCACGTTATTTAGAGCGCCTTATTAAAGGGGCTGAGCAGCCAACGGGCTCAGACATTTCAATGAGCTTACTAGCTAAAGCTGGTTTTGTTAAATAACGACACTGATAACTTACACGAGCAAATTTATGAACTTACACAGCGCACAAGAAATCATCGATGACATTAAAGCCGGTAAAATGGTTATTTTAATGGATGACGAAGACAGAGAAAACGAAGGTGATTTAATCATTGCAGCAGAGCACATTAGCGCCGAAGCCATTAATTTTATGGCCACTCATGGCCGTGGCTTAATTTGTTTAACTATGACACAAGAGCGCTGCCAACAGCTTGATTTACCATTAATGGTAAAAAATAATGGTGCTGCGTTTTCTACTAATTTCACTATGTCGATTGAAGCTGCCAAAGGCGTAACAACCGGTATATCGGCAGCTGATAGAGCGCGCACAGTTCAAGCGGCAATAGCAAAAGGCGCTGTACCTAGCGATATAGTACAACCAGGCCATATTTTTCCTATTATGGCGCAACCTGGTGGTGTTTTAACGCGCGCAGGCCATACCGAAGCCGGTTGTGATTTAGCGCGATTAGCGGGCCTTGAAGCCTCATCGGTTATTGTCGAAATTCTCAATGCCGATGGCACTATGGCACGTCGCCCTGATTTAGAAGTCTTTGCTAAAGAGCATGGTATTAAAATTGGCACGATTGCAGATTTAATTGAGTACCGAAACCTTAACGAAACCACCATAGAGCAAGTGGCGAAGTGTAAGTTGCCCACCGAGCACGGCGAGTTTGATTTAGTAACTTACAAAGACACCATTGACGGCCAACTGCATTACGTATTGTTAAAAGGCGAAATTAAAGAAAACGAGCCAACGCTTGTGCGTGTACACTTACAAAGTACCTTTAACGATATTTTACTCTCGGACAGAAGTGCGGATCGTAGTTGGGGGCTTTCAGATGCAATGGCGCACATTGCAAAAAACAATGGTGCATTGGTTATTTTAGGCAAGCAAGAAAGCACTGAAGAGCTAGAGGCTACTGTTAAAGCATTTGCTGCTGCCGACGCTGGTGAGAATGTTACGCCGCGTAAATTTAAAGGCACATCACGTACTGTTGGTGTGGGCTCGCAAATACTGGCTGATTTAGGTATTAAGCAAATGCGCTTAATGAGTCGCCCTAAAAAGTACCACGCACTTTCGGGCTTTCATTTAGAAGTGGTTGATTACGTTGAGCCACAATAAGGGCTGCGCTTTTAACTAGTCTATTTTTTTATTTTTATGGTATGATGCGCAGCAATTTTTGCGCAATCGCAACCGCTTGAACATATTTTTAGGGTTATCAAATGAAAATTATTGAAGGTAATAAGTACGCTCCAGGCAAAAAATTCGCTATTGTTATTTCTCGTTTTAACGATTTTATTGGTAGCAGCCTACTTGAAGGTGCTGTTGATGAACTAAAGCGTACTGGTGGCGTAGCCGATGATGACATTACCGTTGTGTATGTACCCGGTGCAGTAGAGTTACCTTTAGCGGCAAAACGCATTGCGGCAAAAAAAGAGTATGATGCAATCATCGCATTAGGCGTAGTGATCAGAGGTGGTACACCACACTTTGACCTCGTTGCTGGCGAATCTAACAAAGGCCTTGCAAATGTATCGCTTGAGTATGATATCCCGGTTGCATTTGGCGTATTAACCACAGAAAGCATTGAACAAGCAATTGAACGCGCTGGTACCAAAATGGGTAACAAAGGCGGCGAAGCGGCATTAGGCGCGCTTGAAATGGTTAATGTGTTAGATAAAATTTAAGTTTAAGGAATTTTTGTGAAACCAGCAGCAAGACGTAAAGCACGTATCTTAGCACTTCAAGCCGTTTATTCTTGGCAATTAAGTGGCAATTTAATTGCCGATATCGAGCAACAAATGTTGATCGAAAACGACGTGACTAAAATTGATGTTGAATACTTTAAAGATTTAGCGCGTGGCGTTGCCGTTAACTATAAGCAACTAGATGAAGCTGTCTCTCCGCATTTAACACGTCCATTTGATGATTTAGATATGGTAGAGCGTGCAATTTTACGTTTAAGCGCGTATGAGCTTAAATTCCGTGAAGATGTGCCATACAAAGTAGCAATCAATGAAGGCATTGAGCTTGCTAAAATATTTGGCGCTGAAGACAGCCATAAATTTGTAAACGGTGTACTTGATAAAGCTGTTAAGCATTTACGCAAGTAATACTAACTTTGCTAAAGCGCTCTACTTAAGAGCTTAGCTTTAACAGTTAGTACACGTTAAAAAGGAGAGCCGGCGTAGGTCGGCTTTTTTGTGTATGAAGGAATTTGAATTAATAAACCGCTACTTTAAAGGTCGTGGTATAACTCGTCGTGATGTAAGCCTAGGAATAGGGGACGACTGTGCATTAGTTACCGTTCCGCAAAACTGCCAACTGGCAGTAACAACTGATACGCTTGTATCGGGTGTTCATTTTTTTGATGACATTTCTCCCCGAGCATTAGGACACCGAGCACTGGCCGTAAATCTAAGTGATTTAGCAGCCATGGGAGCAGAGCCTACTTGGGTGTCGGTGGCATTAACCCTACCAAATATTAACCAGCAGTGGATTGAAGAATTTACTGAGGGAATGCACGAAATTGCTGAGTACTTTAATGTACAAATAATTGGTGGCGACACTACACAGGGCCCTTTAACAGTTACTATATGCGCTAAAGGCACTGTGCCAGAGGGCAAAGCTTTACGCCGTGCAGGTGCTAAAGTGGGTGACTGGGTATGTGTAACCGGCACGCTAGGTGATGCCGGCTTGGCTATTGAATCTCGCAAGCGTGGCCTCAGTATTGAGCCTGAGCACTTAAAGTACATAAATAGCCGCTTTGATTACCCCACTCCACGGGTGGCTGCAGGGCAAGTATTACGAGGCCTTGCTTCATCAGCTATTGATGTGTCTGATGGCCTTATCGCGGATTTAACCCACATACTTGATATGTCACAAGTCAGCGCCAGTATAAATATCGAAAACATCCCAACCTCAGACGCTATGCGTTCAAGCCTGAACTTTGAGGCGCAATTGCCGTATATTTTAGGCTATGGCGATGACTACGAATTACTTTTTACTGTCTCTGAAGATAATAAAAGCATGTTGGAGCTTAAATTACGTCAATACGGCGTAGAAGCAACGTGCATAGGGCAAATAAAAAGTGGCGAAGGGCACATTGAGCTTTTACACCACGGTGAAAAATTTAATTTTGAGCAACAGGGCTTTGAGCACTTTGCCAAGGAGCAGGTTTGACTAGCAAAAAACAGTTTAATTTAAAGCGCCCGCACCAGTTATTTGGCCTAGGGTTTGGCACTGGCCTTGCGCCTGTTGCGCCAGGCACCTTTGGCACATTTGCTGCTTTACCATTTATTTTTATGACCATGTATTTTCCGCTTTGGCTACAAATCGTGTTTGCTGTGGTTATTAGTATTTTTGGTATTTGGGCGTGTGGCAAAACCGCCGATGATTTAGGTGTGCACGACCACCCAGCCATAGTGTGGGATGAAGTTGCAGGTTATTACATTACGATGATCGGCGCAGCGCTTAGTTGGCAAACCTTGCTTGTAGGCTTTTTATTATTTAGATTTTTTGATATTGCCAAACCAGGCCCGATTAAAACGCTCGATAAGCGAATGGACGGTGGTGTGGGTATAATGGCTGATGATGTACTTGCCGGTATTTTTTCACTTATTTGTTTGCAAGCGTTAATAAAAGCAGGTTTACTACCCTTTTAATTTTTGTGTTTTATTTGTTTAATTAGGTGGCAGCAAAATGATGCGATTTTTACTGGTATGTGTACTTATGTTGTGTGCCATGCCAAGTTGGGCTTCTATTACTGATTACGTTGTTAAGCAATGGAATATTAAAGATGGTTTGCCCTCGCAATCGCTTAAAAGTGTTGTGCAAGATCAGCAAGGCTATATGTGGGTCGGAACGCAATTTGGTCTTAGCCGTTTTGACGGCACAACTTTTACTAATTACAACACACAAAATAGTCCTTTTTTACCAAGTAATGGTATTAATAAATTGCTCATAGATAGTAATGGCTATTTATGGGTAGGCACTAAAAGTGGCTTGGTGGTTATAAACCCGCAAACGCTTGCCGCACAAGAATTTAATATTAAAGGCCCAGTTAGAGACATATTAGAAGATGCCAAAGGCAGCATTTGGATTGCAGCTAATGGGCTTTATTATGTAGACCGCAACCAAGTCGATTTACGTGATAAAGCGAACGAACTCGTTCCTATTGTTAATGCCACCGTGATCACCCAAATAGTGGGGTCGGTTAGTCAAATGGCGCTTTCTCCAGAGGGGATTTGGCTGGTTAACGACCGTCATTTACTACGCTTAACTAAAAGCGCCTCTGATTTTTCAAAACTCAGGTTGGAGTTAACAGCCAAGGTATCATTGCCAGAGCGGTTAGCACAAACCATTGTTCATGATCTGTCTTTTTTAAATGGTAACTTATACTTAGCCTCTGAACTGGGTGCCTACTTTTTAGATTTAGACGATGAGCTAAGACCTTTCCCGCTGCCGAATGCGAATAACTCAGCTGTGTATAAATTTATGAGCGACACCAATGGTGGCTTATGGGTTTCTACGTATGGACGACTGCTTTTTAGAGCTAAGTCGGGTGAGTGGCAATGGGTTGAGCCAAGTCAGCTTGATCAAAGTATTTGGTTTGCCGATATTTACCGCGATAGCCAAAATAATATTTGGCTTGCAAGTTTTAGCGAAGGCTTATGGCTTGCACACGAAGGGCGTATAGAACGCCACTCTGCTTTATCGCAAATGACTGAGGCCGTTATGGCAATCAGCCAAGCGCCCGATGGAAATTTATGGGTGGCAAATAAAAGTGGTATTGGGTATTTCGATTTAAATAAAAACTTTGTCAATAAAATACCCAGCGCGCAATTTGGGCGTGCAACAGTACACGACTTACAGTTTGATGGCTCGCGTTTATATATAGCGACCGGACGAGGGCTGTTTTTTTACGAGCAAGATAAACTATACAGCTTTCCGGGCAGAGCCCTGCGCGACAACCCTGTATTTGCTATTAGTCCATCAAGCAAAGGGGGCTTTTGGATAGGTACAGGGCGTGGCTTGTATAGGCTGAGTTATGGCGGGTTAACACCCTTTGCATACAATGCCTTTTTAGGCAGTAAATTTATAACTTATGTGCTTGATAAAGCAAACTTTGGTGTAATAGGTACCAGTAAAGGCGCGTATTACTTTACCGACCGTGGCATTGAAAAAATAGGTGACCAAACCTCGCTCGAAAGTGCATACATCACCAGCGTATTACACATAGATGGGGTAGGTATTTTAATAGGCTCGCTTAACGACGGCCTATTTTACAGAAGTTTACAAGGGCATTGGCGACAGTTAGATGCAGCCAACGGCTTACCCTATGGCTCTATTTTTAGCTTAGAGTATGACGAAAACTACAAGCGTGTATGGGTAAGTACCATGAAAGGTGTTTACCGTATGCCAGTAGCGCAATTTAAAGGTGATGTGTCGAGCCTAAAAGTGGAAGAGGTTATTTCTTCTTTTGACAGGCAACTTGATGGTAAAGCAAGCCAATGTTGTAACGGTTTAGGGCATGATGCTGTTGCCATGACAGATTATTCAATTTGGTACCCAAGCTTACAAGGCATTGTAGAAATACCTAAAAATACCGAGCTATTTGGCTTAAATGTATTAAAGCCTAAAGTAGAAACACTAACCACACCACTGCGTGCGTTAACTACCGCCGCATTAGGCGAAAAACCTCTGCTAGATACCGATGAGCGCGATATAACGTTAAAGTACACCGCCATCGATTATTATGCACCAAACAGTATTGAGTTCAGATATAAGTTAAGTGGTTTAGATAGCGATTGGCGCTATGCTAATGCACGCCGAGAGGCCATTTATACAAATTTACCTGCAGGGGCTTTTTTATTCGAACTTGAGGCAAAACGTCAAGGCGAAGATTGGGATAGAGCACAGACTGCCGAGTACGCATTTGTTGTACCGCAGCGTTTTGACGAGACCATTTACTTTAGGCTACTCATTGTTAGTGGCTTTATTTTACTATTTTACTTTATTTTTTGGGTATTTAGAGCGCAAGAGCGACGCAAGCAAGAAGTACTCGAAGCCTTGGTTACAGAGCGTACATTAGAGCTGCGCCAAGCCAATGACAAGCTGGGCCAAGTAAACTCACAACTTAAACTTGTTAGTCACTCAGATGAGCTTACAGGGCTTCGTAGCCGTCGCTTCTTATTTGATCAGCTTCCTAAAGATATTGAGCACTTTCAACGTAATGCGCAGTCTTTACAAGCGCAAGGCAAGTCACTTGTGCTGCTTATTATTAACTTTGATAATTTCAGTCGTATAAACGATGCATATGGACCAATCGCAGGGGATAGTTGTTTACAACAAATGGCAGCGTTACTTAATTCGCGTACCCAAGGCTCTGATTATGTAGCACGCTGGAGTGGGGATGAGTTTTTATTATTACTGCGTGACTTTAAGTGCAACATGATTGACAGCTATGCCTCTGATTTATGCCAAGCAATTGCATTAAATTCGTTTCAACTACCGAACGGTAAAACCACCAATATAACAGCGTCATTAGGGTGGTCTTTTTACCCACTGCCACTTTTAGGTGGGCAAGTAATCAGTTGGGAAACATCGATAAACTTAGCCGATATAGCGCTTCATCAGGTTAAAAAACGCGGTGGTGATGGTGTCGCTAATATTACGTTTGATAAACAGTTAGATGCGTTTGAGTTTGAGCAAAATTCGAATGTAGATCAACAGCTGGGTATTTTACAAAGTAATGGCTTAGCAGATATTAAAGTGTGGATGCGATAAAGTTTAATCGATACCTTTTATATGCGTGTTGCTATTGATAGATAAACTAAACCTATGAAGTAATGAGAAAGCTAAGCTGTACAAGACTTAGCTAAAAAGAAAGGAGCTTAAAAGCTCCTTTCTTTTTGTTTAATTAAGCGATAAAGGATTTTATTGAATTTAAAATGCCTTGTTCGCCTAAGCCCATTTCATCGTGCATTTGCGCTTGTGTGCCGTGCTTAATAAATTCATCAGGAATACCTAAGTTAAGCACTTTTAGGCTGGCTTTTTGCGCTGCTAAATATTCATTAACAGCAGAGCCAGCGCCACCACTAATAGCGTTGTCTTCAAGTGTTACTATTACATCATGAGTTTGGCTAAGCTCATCTAATAAACGTGTATCAAGTGGCTTAATAAAGCGCATATTAACTAACGTTGCACCTAGCTCATTTGCAGCAAGTTGGGCGTTTTCAAGCAAAGTACCAAAGGATAAAATAGCAATTTTAGCGCCGTGCTTAATGGTATGAGCTTTACCTAGTTCTAATAGTGTCATTTCGCTTTGAATATCGGCAGTACCGGCACTACCACGTGGGTAGCGAACTGCTACAGGGCAATTAGCCTTATAGCCGGTGTAAAGCATATGGCGGCACTCGTTAGTATCACTTGGGGCCATAATAACCATGTTGGGAATACAACGCATAAAGCTTAAGTCGTACGCACCTTGGTGTGTTTCGCCGTCGGCGCCCACAATACCTGCGCGGTCTATAGCAAAAAGCACCGGTAGTTTTTGCAGTGCAACATCGTGAATAAGTTGATCATACGCACGTTGTAAAAAGCTCGAGTAAATAGCTACAACGGGTTTTAACCCTTCACAAGCAAAACCGGCAGCCAATGTAACAGCGTGTTGCTCTGCTATAGCTACATCGAAATACTGCTCTGGATGTTCTTTTGAAAAACGCACCATACCTGAGCCTTCACGCATTGCCGGTGTAATAGCCATTAATTTTTTATCTTGCTCGGCCATATCACACAACCAATCACCAAACACCTTAGAGAAAGTGGCGGCGCCAGGTTTAGATTTAGGTAAGCTTGATGTATTAGGGTCGAACTTTGGTACACCGTGATAACCAATAGGATCAGCTTCTGCCGGTTTATAGCCTTTTCCTTTTTGCGTTTTTATATGTAAAAGCTGAGGCCCTTTTAAATTACGCATATTACGCAGTGTATCTACAAGCATATTTACATCGTGGCCATCAATGGGGCCAATGTAATTAAGACCTAGTTCTTCAAAAAAGGTACCTGGAATAACCATCCCTTTTAGGTGCTCTTCTACTTTACTGGCAAGCTCTTTAACAGGAGGCACGCCAGAGAGTAACTTTTTACTGCCTTCGCGAATATTTGTGTAAAAGCTACCAGATAAAATACGCGCAAAGTGATTGGTTAACGCACCAACGTTTTCAGAAATCGACATTTCGTTATCATTTAAAATGATTAACATGTCAGATTTTACATCGCCTAAGTGGTTCATGGCTTCAAATGCCATTCCTGCTGTAATGGCGCCATCGCCTATAACGGCAACGGTTTTACGGCCTTTGCCTTCTTTTTGAGCTGCAATAGACATACCGAGCGCAGCTGAAATAGAGGTGCTTGAGTGCCCAACACTAAACGTATCGTATTGGCTTTCTTCACGAAAAGGAAAGGGGTGTAATCCATCTTTTTGACGAATTGTGTGCATTAAATCGCGTCGGCCCGTTAAAATTTTATGCGGGTACGCTTGATGGCCCACATCCCACACTAGGCGATCTTCTGGTGTGTTATACACATAATGAAGCGCAACGGTAAGCTCAACAGTTCCTAAACCAGACGCTAAATGGCCGCTACTTTGCGAAACAGAGTTGAGTAAATAGTCTCGTAACTCGTTGCTAAACGCAGGGAGTTTATCTTGCGCTATGTCGCGTAAGTGGGCTGGTTCGTCAACCAAGTTAAGTAATGGATACTTGCTACTATCAAGTGTCATGGTATTTATTTTATCCTTCGCTAACAGCGGTGCTAACTTAGTCGTTGTTACCGCTGTTGAGTAATAATGTCAGTGCTAAATGGCAATACGTATATGTAACACTCAATGGTCACGTTTAATCAGGTAGTTTGCCAACGCCGCTAGAGTAGAGGTATCAGCATCTATTTTGTTTAATGCCTGATGTGCTTGCTCTATTAAATTTTGCGCCATTTGTTTGGCACCTTGCATACCTAATAGGGCCGGATAAGTTGCTTTATTAGCAGCTAAATCAGAGCCTTGTGGCTTACCTAAAGTAAATGTGTCACCTTCAACATCTAAAATGTCGTCGTGCACTTGAAATGCCAGCCCTATAGCATACCCAAAAACACTTAAGTTTTCTAAGGTTTGTTTGTCTGCTTTTTCGCTACATAATGCACCTAAAGTAATAGCACAGTTTATTAAAGCACCCGTTTTTAATCTATGAATTCGTTCAAGCTGTTGTACTGTAATCACTTTATCTGTAGCTGCAATATCTAACCCTTGCCCGCCTACCATGCCTTCAAGCCCGGATGCTTTAGCCAGTGCGCTGATCATTTTTACTTGTGTTGTCGCGCTGCAAGTAAAATTATGAGATGAAATAAGCTCAAAGGCTAATGTTTGTAGTGCATCGCCCGCTAAAATTGCATGCGCATCATCAAACGCTATATGGCAAGTTGGGCGCCCGCGGCGAAGGTCGTCGTCATCCATGGCTGGTAAATCATCGTGTACTAACGAGTAGCTATGAATACATTCAATAGCAGCAGCAAGGGTGTCTAGATCTTGCTTATTAGCTCCGAGCATTTCACCACTTGCGTAGACTAAAAAGGGACGTAAACGCTTGCCACCGTTAAATAAGCCGTAATGCGTGGCTTCTTTTACTATGTGTGCGGTATCAAGGGGTTGATCAAAGTACTGTTGCAGGGTCTTTACGACATCTTGTTGAGCACATTCTATTTTTTCTTGTATGCTCACGGTTATTCCACTTCATTATTAAAGGAAGTCAGCGCTGCTTTTTCATCATTACCCATTAAAATAGAGACTTTTTGCTCAGCTTGTTGCAACTTGCCCGTTGAGGCGTTTGCTAAGGCTATACCACGCTCAAATTGTTTTAACGACTGTTCAAGCGATAAGTCACCTTGTTCCATGTCACCGACAATGGTTGATAATTCTTCGAGAGCTTGTTCAAAACTTAGGTTTTCAGGTTTTTTAGTCGCCATGTTTAATTTCAGCCAGCATGATAAATTTAGGAGCCAATTTTAGGGGGAATGCTAAACTAGGTCAAAGGATGATCGCTGTTTTTTAAGTTATATCAGTTTAAATCGTATTTTTATAACGTATAAGATGCGTATTAGCCCCCACTGTGTACAATAAAAATTAATTAGTCGCTAGGCGAGTAGGGTATCTTGATCTAAAATTAGGCAAAACACAGTGTTTTACACTTTTTTCAAAAATGGCTTAAGTATTTCAGTATCTTGCCGATAAGCAGTTAATAATAAAAGTTTGAATAACAAAGTATAATACTTTGGAGGAAATGTGGATTTAGCAACCATAATTGGGATCCTTGGCGCAATTGGTTTAATTGTCATGTCCATGTTTATGAGTAGTAGCGGCGAAATGGGGATGTTTGCCGATGCACCTTCTAGCGTAATTGTATTTGGTGGCTCACTATTTATAGTGTTATCAAACTTTACCTTGTCGCAGTTTTTGGGCATAGGTAAGGTTGTTGGTAAAGCATTTATGTTTAAAATCGAATCGCCAGAAGAGCTGATTGAAAAAGCAGTTGAACTTGCTGATTCGGCCCGTAAAGGCGGTTTTTTAGCCCTCGAAGAAGCTGAAATACCAAACCCTTTTATGCGCAAAGGTGTGGATATGCTCGTTGATGGCCACGATGCTGATGTAGTGCGTGCCACGCTTCAAAAAGACATTTCTTTAACTACAACTCGTCACGAATTGGGCGCCGGGTTATTTAAGTCACTTGCCGATATAGCCCCTGCAATGGGTATGATAGGAACGTTAATAGGCTTAGTTGCTATGTTATCTAACATGGATGACCCTAAAGCCATCGGCCCCGCAATGGCGGTTGCCTTGTTAACTACTCTATATGGTGCCTTTTTAGCAAATGTTGTGGCTATTCCTATTCAGGTAAAACTGGAGCTTCGTAAAGACGAAGAAGCGATGAACCAGCGTTTAATACTGGATGCTATTTTAGGGATTCAAGATGGCCAAAACCCGAAAGTAATTGAAGGTATACTGAAAAACTACCTTGCTGAGTCTAAGCGCAAAGTAGATACCGAGGAGTAACCATGTCTGATCAAGAGTGCAAATGCCCACCACCAGGTCTGCCCGCTTGGATGGGAACATTTGCCGACTTAATGTCGCTTTTAATGTGCTTTTTTGTACTTTTGCTCGCGTTTTCAGAAATGGATGTACTTAAATTTAAGCAAATAGCAGGCTCGATGAAGTTTGCTTTTGGTGTTCAAAATAAAATAGAAGTAAAAGACATTCCAAAAGGAACGTCAGTTATTGCTATGGAATTTACCCCAGGTAAGCCTGAACCTACCCCGATAGAAACCATACAACAGCAAACCGTTGAAATGACCCAGCAAATGTTAGAGTTTCAAGCGGGCGATGAAAGCTCCGCTGGTGGTAGACAAGAACAACGTGGCGATAAACGTGGTGGCGAGTCTCGTAGTACATCTCAGCAGCAATCTTCAGAGCAAGCAACTTCAGCCGCTGATCAAGAACAAACTAACGAGCTAGTGAAAAAAATAGCGCAACAGCTCGAAAAACAGATTATCGATGGTGCAATCGAGCTTGAATCTTTAGGGCAGCAAATCATTATTCGTATCCGTGAAAATGGCTCATTTCCCTCTGGCAGTGCTTTTTTACAACCCAAGTTTAAGCCCATAATTCAAGATATTGGTGAGTTATTAAAAGATGTACCTGGTGAAATTACGGTATCGGGTCACACCGATGATTTTCAGGTTTCTAACGAGTTATATATTAATAACTGGGATTTATCGTCAAAGCGTGCTGTGGCGGTAGCAAGCGAATTACAAACGGTACAAGGGTTTGATAAAAACCGCATGATGGTAGTAGGGCGTGCTGATACTCGCCCACTTGTGCCTAACGACTCTAATGAAGACAGGCGTAGGAATCGCCGAGTAGAAATATCAATCTTACAAGGTAAGGCTAAAGAGTCAGACCCGATTGATGTGCGCTAGGTTATTGCCTAGCGTTATACTTTATTAAATTAGTTTCATTTTAAGGTACTTTATCCCTTGAAGTATCTTGGCAATCTCATCATTTTAGCTTACAGTACATTTCTTTAACATATGTAATGGAGTGCCTGTGAAAACAATCAGTAAATATTGCGATATGCCGGGAAATGGTTCTGGTGGTGACGAAGATAAGACTAATTAATAACAATGCCAATATGGTTAAGTGAGTTACATTCTTTTCTTGAGCTAAGTTGGGTTTTATTTTTACTCCCTGCTATTTTTATTTTCTATCTAAGAAAAGATTATTTAGCACTCAGGTTTGTATGTATCACGAGTGTTTTTTTCTTATTCGGCGCTTTTATATATGAGCCTTTAAAAGCGTTGGATAAAGGTATAAACATATACAGATACGTTGTTTGGGCTTTTAATGATATTGCTTGGATGGCACTCATTGCTTACCTAGGTTTAAAAGATAAAGTTTACTTATGGCAATCTGTATTAGGTCAGCTTGTGGTTATTATGGCGCCTATATTACAGCTATTTAGAGTTGTAGATCGCCATTTATGGGATTTATCTTATAGCACTTTAATGTATAAAACGCTTTTGCCACTCATTAATATTTCTACTGTTGTAGTGTGCTACCTCCCTCTTATTTATATTTTAGTTAAAAATAAAGAATACCCGATTAATAGTAAATATAAAAACTCCCCACCCTTAAAATAGCTGTGCTAAACTACTGTTTATATAAACAGTTAATGAGCAGCTCCCATGAAACTCTATATCGCAGAAAAGCCATCACTTGGCAGAGCTATTGCTGATGCACTGCCTAAACCACATAAAAAACACGATGGCTATATAGAAGTGGCTAATGGCGACTGTGTCTCGTGGTGTATCGGGCACTTGTTAGAGCAAGCTGAACCTGATGATTATGATGCGCGTTTTAAAAAGTGGCAATTTGAACACCTTCCCATAGTGCCGGAGCAGTGGCAGCTCAAAGCAAAAACGAAAACGCGTAAGCAATTAACTATTTTAAAAAAGCTAATTAAACAGGCATCAGTGCTGGTGCATGCGGGCGATCCCGATAGGGAAGGCCAATTGTTGGTTGATGAAGTCATAGAGCAAGCCAAAATAAGTAAAACCAAAAAGCAAAGTATTCAGCGTTTGCTAATAAGTGATTTAAATCTAGCGGCGGTAAAAAAAGCACTCAACCACATGCGTTCAAACCGTGAATTTATTCCGCTTAGTGTGTCGGCGCTTGCGCGTTCACGTGCAGATTGGCTATTTGGTATGAACCTTACGCGTGCTTATACGCTGGCGGGGCAAAAAGCTGGCTTTGGCAATGTGTTGTCGGTGGGTCGCGTACAAACCCCAATTTTAGGTTTAGTGGTTAATCGGGATAACGAAATAGCTAACTTTGTGTCAAAACCATTTTATGACGTGTTGGCGCATTTAATAACTCCTGAGCAGCAAAGCTTTGTGGCCAAATGGGTACCAAGCAAAGCCTGCGAACCGTATCAAGATGAAGAAGGGCGTGTATTAAATAAAGCACTTGCTGAAAATGTCGCCTCGCGAATAGCCAATCAACCAGCTGAAGTCACTGCGCTCGAGCAAAAACAAAAAAAACAAAGCGCGCCGCTGCCTTATAATTTATCGGCACTGCAAATAGATGCTGCAAAGGCATTGGGTATGGCAGCTCAGCAAGTACTCGATATTTGCCAAACGCTCTATGAGCGTCATAAGTTAATTACTTACCCTCGTTCCGATAATCGTTATTTGCCTAAAGAGCATCATTTAGATGCGCCTGCAATTTTAAAAGCAATTGCAGCTAATGGCGGTCAAAGTACTGAATTTGTGAATGGGGCAGACGCTAAAAAACGTAGCAAATGTTTTAACGATGCAAAAGTTGCTGCACACCATGCAATTGTGCCTACCGCCAAACAACTAAAAACAGCGACTCTGGCGCCTGATGAAGCAAAAGTATATCAACTTATTAGCAGGCATTACTTAATTCAGTTTTACCCCGATTATATTTATAACGAAACTAAAGTAGAGGTAACCATTGCGGGAGGTTTATTTAAAGCCAATGCAAAACAAGATGTAAGCCTAGGGTTTAAGGTATTAATGGGCAAAGCCGAGCTAAAAGATGAAGCAACCTTGCCTCATTTAACAAAAGGTATGGCGCTTAACTGCAATAAAGGTGAAGTTGTAGAAAAACACACTACGCCACCGTCTCATTTTACTGATGCAACATTGCTGGCTGCCATGACCGGCATTAGTCGTTATGTAAAAGATTCACAAATTAAAAAAATACTCAAAGAGACTGATGGATTAGGTACAGAGGCTACCCGCGCAGGCATTATTGAATTATTATTTAGGCGTCGTTTTTTAAAGCGCGAAGGTAAATCAATTAAAGCCACACAAACAGGCCTGGCACTTATTAGTGTTTTACCAGAGGGCTTAGCTAGTCCCGATTTGACCGCTAAATGGGAGGCGAGCTTAGGCAACATTGCTCAACAAACAATGAGCTACCAACAATTTTTACAACCACTGCTGGTGGAGCTTGAAGGTTTTGTACAGCAAGCAGCTAGTTGTGATAGTCATGTATTTTCAAAGCTACCTAAAGCTCCGCCTAAAAAGCGCTTTGCTAAGCGTGGTAAAAAAACACCATTTAAAAAAACAAATTATAAAAAGAGCTCAGCAACCACTTAATTGCTGAACTCTCAAATACGGCTTACTTTTTATTAAATAACGCGACTGCAGCGTTACTCATGGCTTTTATACCGGTCGGTAATGCTACTTTATAATCTGGCGCAAATTTACTTGAGTGTAATGAGGGAAGTGTTTGGTTACTTTTCATCGCATTTGTATATTGCTGTTGGTTTACTCCACCTAGCCAAAATAACGTAATAGGAATGTTTTCGTCAGTTCTACCGTAAAGCCCAAAATCTTCACCAGCCATAACCGCTTTTGTCTCAAGTACATTAGTTTCGCCAATTGCATCAGCAATAGCGCTCCTAACAATATTAGTTTGCTGAGGGTTGTTGTAAGTAGATGGAATAGATTCATCTTCATGAACGTGAACAACAGGGTAGTGCGAATTAGTAAGGCCTGCACTTTGAGCAATACCGGCTGTAATACGTTTTATAGCGGCTATTTGCGCCGTACGCACCTCTGGGTTGTAGCTTCTAAGCGTAAGCTGAAGTTTTACTTCATCGGAAATCACATTATGCTTTGAACCACCATGAATAGATCCCACAGTCACAACAGAAGGCTCAAGTGGAGAAAGCTCGCGACTTGTGATTGTTTGTAATGCTAATACCGTACGTGCAGCAATAACAACTGGGTCTACGGTAGTGTGCGGGTAGGCGCCGTGTCCTCCTTTACCTTTTATAGCAATATCTACCGAATCAACACTTGCCATAGTGTATTCATTTTTCATTGATACCTTACCAGCAGGTACGCTGGCACTTACATGTAATGCAATAACGTGGTCGGGTTTCGCGTATTTACTAAATAAGCCTTCATTTAGCATTGCTTTTGCGCCACCGCCTACTTCTTCTGCAGGTTGAGCAACCATCATTAGCGTGCCCTGCCATTTATTTTTATGGGCAATAAGTTGCTCGGCGGTGCCAATAAATGAGCTCATATGTATATCGTGACCACAGCCATGCATTACACCTACATTAGCGCCGTGCTCATCTATAACTTTTATTTTAGACGCATACGCTTTGCCAGTTTGCTCAACAATAGGTAAGCCATCGGTATCAGTACGAATCATTATTGTAGGGCCGGTGCCATTTTTATAAATCCCTACCACACCATAGCCGCCCACATTATCTGTTACATCAAACCCAAGTTTTGTTAATCGCGATGCTATTTTTTGACCAGTTTCTTTTTCATGATATGAAAGCTCTGGAGATTGGTGTAAGTCGAGGTAAAACTTTTCAATAGCTGGCATACTCTTAGTTAAATCTAAGTTTAGGGGCTTAGCATAAGTAAGTGGGCTTGCTATCATAAATGCTGCAGCTAGATAGGTGATTTTCATGTTTTCCCTCATTATTTGAAAGTATTTAATACTTGTATTTATTATGTTCGTCTCCATATAAAAACCTAAATAAATGAATATGGCAATTAATTCAATGAGCAACATAGTTAGTATCAACGCACAAAACCTTCAGCAAGTACTCGGTGAAACATCACAACAAAAGTTGGTGCTGCTTAACTTCCACTCGCCACAAAGTCCTGAGTGTATTAGCCAAATCGGCATATTAGAAAATTTAGCTACGCAATATAAAGACCATATTGTAGTGGCTAACCTTGATTGTGACGCAGAACAAGCACTTGCCTCGCAATTAGCGCAGCAGGTTGGTTTGCAAACCTTACCTACACTTGTATTGTTAAAAGATTCAGCGCCAGTCGATTTATTAGCGGGCGTGCAAACAGACGCGCAAATTCGCGAAGCCCTGAGTAAGCATTTACCAGCGCAACAGGACCTACTTCTTGAACAAGCAAAACAAGCATTGTTAAAGTCGGATCTAAATGCTGCATTTAATTACGCAAAGCAAGCGTATGAAATAGACAGTGCAAATGCCCGTATAAAGCTTGTATTAGCTGATATATGTATTCAAATACATAAGCTAGATGATGCTCAAGCACTTATTGATACAATTGACGCCCAAGAGCAAGATGCTTACTTTCATAACATAAAAGCAAAATGCGAAGCGGCCCTCGAAGCTACCGACTCGCCAGAGATAAAAGAAAAGCAATCTCAAGTAGAAAAGTACCCAAATGATTTAGACTTAAAAACAGAGCTAAGCCAATTGCTAAATGATGCAGGACGAAAAGAAGAAGCACTCGAAACACTCTTCAGCGTACTTAAAAAGGATCTTAACTTTAATGACGCTAAAGCAAGCTTTTTAGCAATTATCGCTTCTCTACCAGATGGAGATGCACTTGCAGCGAAATACAGAAGAAAGCTATATAGTATTTTGTATTAATACCCGTAGTTAATAAATTAACTAAAAAGCACCTCATAGGTGCTTTTTGCGTTTTATACATCGTTATATTTAAAACAAACTGGGCTTTGTATATAGGTTTAGTTTGTTTTTTGTACTTATTTTGGCTCTTTAGAGTGAAAATTACACGAAATAGCTTTTATTTATAGTTTTTATTAAAAAACGCTTGCGTAAAAATCCGTTCTCCCTATAATGCGACCCCACTGAGACGGCAGAGCGCAACGCATAGCGAGGCACGAGCTAATCAGTGAGTCGAGTAAAACTTCGTTTTAAAAACTTTCAAGTTTAACAAAATTAAGTGTTGACAAAAAAATAGGAAAGCGTAACATGCGCAGCCCTAGCGAGATAAAGCAATACGCTTTAATCGCAACGTTCTTTAACAATATAAAGCAATCATCTGTGTGGGCACTCGTACAGATTGACTTCTAACAGCCAAGCTACAACCGTAGTGAGGC
>NZ_PNCU01000110.1:0-224 GCF_005886915.1 Pseudoalteromonas sp. S3776
GAGCTTAGCCTCGGGTTTTTTGATTCCTAAAGAAAAGTGGTGGTTAGTTTTCAGCTATCAGCTACCAGCTTTTAGCTGCTCGGCGTTAATATAAATAATCTTGTTTGGGTTCAATTTTACGAAGCCCGAAATAATTAACAAGCTACAAATTTTTCCCAAAAAAAACACGGCCAAGGCCGCGTTTATATTTTAATATCATCTTACTTACAGCTTACAGCTTACAG
>NZ_PNCU01000111.1:0-330 GCF_005886915.1 Pseudoalteromonas sp. S3776
GGGGGGGGTGGGGGGGGTGGGTTGTGAGGTGGGGGGTTGGGGGGGCGTGGGGGGGGGGGGGGGGGGGGGGTTGGGGGGGGGGGTGGGGGGGGCGGGGGGGGGCGGGGTGGTGGGGGGGGGGGGGCTGTGGGGGGGGGTGGGGGGGGTGGGGGGGGGGGGGGGGGGGCGGCGGGGGGGGGTGGGGGGGGGGGGGGGGTGGTGGGGGTGGGGGGGGGGGGGGGGGGGGGGGGGGGGGGGGGGGGGGGGGGGGGGGGGGGGGGGGGGGGGGGGGGGGGGGGGGGGGGGGGGGGGGGGGGGGGGGGGGGGGGGGGGGGGGTGGGGGGGGGGGGG
>NZ_PNCU01000112.1:0-504 GCF_005886915.1 Pseudoalteromonas sp. S3776
ACGCTCCAGATACCGACTGATACTACGCAGTACCCGTTCCCCCGCTCTTGGGCTTTTCACTAAAATAGTGAAGTCGTCCGCATAGCGGGCAAAACGGTGGCCACGCTTCTCCAGTTCTTTATCCAGTGGATCGAGCATGACGTTCGCCATCAGCGGCGAAAGTGGACCGCCTTGGGGGACACCTTCCCGACTCTCTACAAGACAGTGGTTTTCCATCACACCCGCTCGCAGATAACGGCCGATGAGCTGCATGAGTCGTCTGTCTTTAACCTTGCGCCCAAGGAGTGTCATCAGCAAATCATGATTGACCCTGTCAAAGAATGTTGAGAGGTCTATATCAACAGCCGTACGGTATCCATCACCGATAATGCCTTGCACTTGCTTAACGGCCTGTTGCCCGTTGCGACCGGGACGGAATCCGAAACTGTTGTTCGAGAATCCGGGGTCGAATAAAGGCGTCAGAACCTATGCAATCGCTTGTTGGATTACGCGATCCTTTACGGT
>NZ_PNCU01000113.1:0-829 GCF_005886915.1 Pseudoalteromonas sp. S3776
CTGAAGGAAGCCGGTAGCAAAATTGCGAGCTGATGAACAAGAACATCATATGAGGCGTAGGCTGAAGGCGAGTTGGCACAAGACAACGAAGCCATGTGATCTAACGGCCACCGTAAATGATGCAGTTGCGCAATGACAGTTCATGTCCTTATCCGGGGAGATCTGCCTGACAAGCGATTGGTTATCTCCCAGTTCTCAGCCACTGGTGTCAACAGGCTCGGCGAACAGTCCTCATCACCCTGTTCGAGCAAATACGATGACCACCAATAGCGCTGACAGAAGCAATTCTGACCGGTGATCAGGCAGAAGTCAGCAGACGGCATAGTAGCCAAACGCCCGGTGTAATGGCCGGGACAGGGTGAAGGCCAGAACATCGAGAATAAAGGAGGAGCCTTGTCAAACCTGCATAAACGAATACTGCCCGGTAATGACGTACCCCAGCGTAATGATAAGCAGCCAGCCTTTGGCGACAATTTATTCGACCGCATGATGCACCCTGAAAACCTTCAGAGTGCATGGAAACAAGTTCGTGCCAACAAGGGCGCAGCCGGAGTAGACGGTATGACTATTGACGAATTTCCTGAATGGGTACGCCAAGGTCACTGGAAGCATACGGCCAACGCTCTGAAGAACGGACACTACACACCTGCACCGGTGCGCCGTGTGGAGATCGATAAACCTAATGGAGGGAAACGCCCACTGGGTATTCCCACCGTAAAGGATCGCGTAATCCAACAAGCGATTGCACAGGTTCTGACGCCTTTATTCGACCCCGGATTCTCGAACAACAGTTTCGGATTCCGTCCCGGTCGCAACGGGCAACAGGCCG
>NZ_PNCU01000114.1:0-295 GCF_005886915.1 Pseudoalteromonas sp. S3776
ACTGAAGAGAAAGAGACTTTCCAGCCTTCTGGCTTTAAAGCCTTCAAGCCTTTAGTTCAAACCAGTTTTGCCTGGTGACCATAGAGTATTGGAACCACCTGATCCCATCCCGAACTCAGTAGTGAAACGATACATCGCCGATGGTAGTGTGGGGTTTCCCCATGTGAGAGTAGGTCATCGCCAGGCATTGAATTAGAAAAGCCCGTAGAGCAATCTACGGGCTTTTTTATTATGTGCTGAAAAGTGAAAAAGCTATATCACCCATGGCCGTGTGGGCTACTTAGGGTATGAACTT
>NZ_PNCU01000115.1:0-369 GCF_005886915.1 Pseudoalteromonas sp. S3776
AAATCTGGGCAAAAGAGATGAAGAGCTCTGACTTCAAACCCTAGCCCGGAAATTTCATAAAGTGTCGAGCTTCTCGCTCTGCTATTTTTTCGGCTGACACATTTTCTCGTCATATTCATGCTTATTGCCTGGATCTGACGAGAAAATGCTGTCATGGCGGAAAAAGAGCTAGCGAGAATCCGACGAGCGATGTTCGTTCATTTTCGTACACATCAAAAATCGAACAGCTCTGTATTTCCAAGGCCTTCAGCCTTGTCAAAGCGGCTTTATGAATTTTCCGGGCTAGTGTTCGAAATTAAAATCCAGCTAGATAATAGAGTAAAATCCAGTCAGACTGTTTTCTCCCGAGTCTGGCTGGAGCGATCGAAA
>NZ_PNCU01000116.1:0-388 GCF_005886915.1 Pseudoalteromonas sp. S3776
CTGCACACCCTGACCGAGGCGACCGATTGGATGCAAAGCGTCGCCTACAACCCCGACGGCACCCGCCTGGCGGCCGGAGGGTTTGATCGAAAGGTCAGAATTTACGACGGGATGATCCCGGCCTCGCCCCTGCATACCATCGAGGCGAGAGGTTTTGTGTACAGCGTCGCTTACAGCCCCGACGGCACCTACCTGGCGGCCGGGGGGGCTGACAACATGGTCAGGATTTACGACGGGATGGCCCCGGCCTCGCCCCTGCACACCATCGACGCGGCAACCGAGTGGGTGCAAGAACGGAACAGCGTCGTGTACAGAAAGATTGGTAAGATTAGTGTAGATATAAGAGTAAGGCGTATAAATAAAAAAAAAATACAGGCGGGGGGTGTGG
>NZ_PNCU01000117.1:0-419 GCF_005886915.1 Pseudoalteromonas sp. S3776
GGGCGGGTGGGGGGGGGGGGGGGGGGGGGGGCGGGGAGGGAGGGGGGGGGGGCGGGGGGGGGGGGGGGGGTCTGCGGGGGGGGGGGGGGGTGGTGTGGGGTGGTGTTGTGTGGGTGGGGGGGGTTAGGGAAGAGAGAGCGGGTGGTGGGGGGGGGGGGGGGGTGGGGGGGTGGTGGGGGGGGGGCGGGGGGGGGGGGGGGGGGCGGGCGTGCGCGGCGGTGGAGGGGGGGAGGGGAGAGGGGGCGGGGGGGGGGGGGGGGGGGGGCGGGGGGGGGGGGGGGGGGGGGGGGGGGGGAGGGGTTTTTTTTTTTTTTTTTTAGGGTGGGGGGGGGGGGGTTAAAAAAAAAAAAGGGGGGGGGGGGGGGGGGGGGGGGGGGGGGGGGGGGGGGGGGGGGGGGGGGGGGGGGGGGGGGGGGGGG
>NZ_PNCU01000118.1:0-260 GCF_005886915.1 Pseudoalteromonas sp. S3776
GGGGGGGGGGTGGTGGGCGGGGGGGGTGGGGGGGGGGGGGGGGGGGGGGGGGGGGGGGTGGGATTTTTTTGGGCGGTGGGGGGGGGGGGGGGTGTGGGGGGGGGGGGGGGGGTGGCGTGGTGGGGGGGTGGCGGGCGGGGGGGGGGGGGGGGGGGGGGGGGGGGGGGGGGGGGGGGGGGGGGGGGGGGGGTGGGGGGGGGGGGGGGGGGGGGGGGGGGGGGGGGGGGGGGGGGGGGGGGTTGGGGGGGGGGGGGGGGGGG
>NZ_PNCU01000012.1:0-12660 GCF_005886915.1 Pseudoalteromonas sp. S3776
ATACCAATCCGCAATAATATCTAATCATTTTGCGGGGCTAAACGTGTCGCTATCTGCGTTAAAAAATTCTCATTTAGAACAACTAAATAGCGAATTTTTTGCCTTGCTATCAACACGTTTTTCCATCCTCAAAATAGATCACTTACTTATGCGGATTGATATAAAATAGGCAGGAGCTTAAAGAATCATGTTTTCTCTGTGCACAAAAAAGCGAGCATATAAATGCTCGCTTTTATCAACTAGCTAACGCCTTACTCTTGAAAGTAAGTGCCCCAACCGTCGTACTCAACGTCACACTCAGCAGCTAGGGCTGCAAGTTTATCAACGTCTTCCATTATAACTTCAACGTCTAGCTCAGCTTCGACGACAATATCAAAGCTCCAAATTTTGCTGCCATCTTCTAGCTCAAGCTCTGCCGGCTCTTCAACATCGTAGCCTAATTTAAAAGCAGCCAGCGCAGCTTGCTCTAATTTGCTAAAATCTTCGCATACAAAATGATGCTCAACTTCATAAAGTATTTCAGGATCAGAGCCATCTTCAAGTAGTGAACTTACGATGTCTTCACTTATTTCACGCCAGTTTTCCATTATTTATCTCTCACTTGAGCATCTAATTCAGTTATTTTAGCTGCCATAATACTATGCACTTGAGTGGCCTGTTCACGGGCACTCACTTCTTTATCAAGTGATATAGGCGCTAACATTTCAATGTGAATTGTACCATTATCCCAGCGGTTTAGCTTAATAGTTTTATCTGTTGTGCTCATACATACCGGTACTATGGGTACATCTGCGCTTAAAGCGGTATGAAATGCCCCCGTTTTGAATGGCAACAAACCACGACCATAGCTTCGAGTGCCTTCAGGGAAAACCCAAACAGATAAACCATTTTGTTTAATTTTTTCAGCGGCTTTTGAAATTGTACCTGCTGCTTTAGAGCGATTTGCTCTATCTATTAATATGTTTCCCGACAACCAATAAAGCTGCCCAAAAAATGGGATCCACTTTAAGCTTTTTTTGCCTAAACTTACGCAATTTTTAGGCACCATGGCTGGTACGGTAAATAAGTCATAATTGTTTTGATGGTTAGATATATACACCGCAGGGCCAATATTTTTTGCATCAGGGTGGCGTTTTAATACAAGTTTAACTCCAAGCATTTTAGCCATCGAAGCAAACCAACCTGCAATCACATGCACATTGTTAGGATGAAACGGCCTCACAATTGACAGTAACAACCCAAACACGCAGCTGAAAAATATAAACAGCACCATAATTAAAATACGTATAACAGCTAACAAACTTTTCTCCAAAATGTGTGTGCAATGCGCTATAAGCCGCGCATATTTTACTATTATAACGTGATTTTATGACGAACTCGAGACAATAGCGAACAGCTGTAAGCTGAAAAATACAGGATAAACAAAAACGGCCTGCAAAAGCAGGCCGTTAGAGGTATCTATTACGGGTTTATTCCTCAGCTAACGTGTCATCACTTTGCTCATCAGCCGGCGTAAACTCGACAACAGCTTCATCAACACGTTGTAAGCCTCGAGGTAACTTATTACCTCTGCGTCCACGCTCGCCATGATAATGCTCCAAGTCACTCGGTTTGAGCGTTAGCTTTCGTTTACCAGCATGGAGTGTAACGCTACTGCCTTGCGGTACTACAGCAAGTACTTTTACAAACTCTTCACGTGCTTGTACTTTAGCGCCCGGAATAGAGATGATTTTATTGCCTTTACCTTTACCCAATTTTGGTAAGTCGCGCAATGGAAATAACAGCATTCGTCCTTCGTTAGAAATAGCCATGCAGTAATCGGTCGCTACATCGTTCACTCTTATGGGTGATAGTAAAATGCCGCCCTTAGGCACGCTTACCAAGGCTTTACCGTTTTTATTTTTACTCACTAAATCTTTAAACTCGGTTATAAAGCCATAACCTGCATCCGACGCCATAAGTAGCACTTGATTATCTTCACCCATTACCACATGCTCAAAATTAGCGCCTGTGGTGAGGTTAAAGCGCCCTGTCATGGGCTCACCTTGGCTCCGTGCCGATGGCAAGCTGTGCGCATCCGTTGCAAATGCACGCCCCGCAGAGTCTAAAAATACTGCTGGCTGATTACTCTTCCCCTTAGCGGAGGCTTTGTATTCATCGCCAGCACGGTAATTAAGCCCTTCTACGTCAATGTCATGGCCTTTACCAACACGTGCCCAGCCTTTATCAGAAAGCACGACTGTTACCGACTCTGAAGGAATTAAATCTTTTTCACTCAGTGCTTTAGCTTCTACGCGCTCAATAACAGGTGAGCGACGTTCGTCGCCGTACATGTCGGCCGCTTCTTGAATTTCTTTTTTAAGAAGCGTTGACATACGACGGTCTGAGCCAAGCGTTTGCTCTAACTTATCACGCTCTTTAGCCAGCTCATCTTGCTCGCCACGTATTTTAAATTCTTCTAGTTTTGCTAAATGACGAAGTTTTAATTCTAAAATGGCTTCGGCTTGGATTTCGGTTAACTCAAAGCGCTCCATTAACACAGGTTTTGGTTTATCCTCTGTGCGTATAATTTCAATCACTTCGTCAATATTTAAAAAGGCAGCGAGTAAACCTTCTAAAATATGCAACCGCGCCAGCACCTTATCTAAACGGTGCTGTAAACGCCTACGTACTGTTTCACGTCTAAACGTTAGCCACTCAGATAAAATACTGCGTAAGTCTTTCACTTGCGGGCGGCCATCAAGGCCTAGCATGTTTAAATTTACACGGTAGTTTTTTTCAAGGTCGGTAGTGGCAAATAAGTGCGCCATTAACGGCTCAGCTTTAATGCGGTTTGAACGCGGTACTATCACGATGCGGGTTGGATTTTCGTGATCAGACTCATCACGTAAGTCGGCAACCATTGGCAGCTTTTTAGCATTCATTTGCGCCGCTATTTGCTCAAGCACCTTAGCCCCAGAACATTGATGTGGCAGCGCAGTAATCACGATATCGCCGTGCTCTTCAGTATACACCGCGCGCATTTTAATTGAGCCTCGGCCGGTTTTGTATATTTTATGAATATCGGCTTTTGGGGTAATTATTTCAGCGTCGGTTGGGTAATCAGGCGCGTGTACAAGCTCAAGTAATT
The DNA here is from genome assembly GCF_005886915.1 of Pseudoalteromonas sp. S3776. Lineage (NCBI taxonomy): Bacteria > Pseudomonadati > Pseudomonadota > Gammaproteobacteria > Alteromonadales > Pseudoalteromonadaceae > Pseudoalteromonas > Pseudoalteromonas sp. S3776. The sequence goes on from NZ_PNCU01000012.1 coordinate 3,131, forward strand.
CATCAAGCTCAGTTTTAGGCTTATCAAGTAATAAACAACATGCACTGGCCACTTCGCGCACATTATGTGGCGGAATATCAGTTGCCATACCTACCGCAATACCGGTTACGCCATTTAATAAAATATGCGGTAAACGTGCAGGAAGTACTAGTGGCTCATCCATGGTGCCGTCAAAGTTTGGCGTCCAATCAACGGTGCCTTGGCCTAGCTCTTTAAGTAATACCTCAGAGAACTTTGATAAGCGCGCTTCGGTATAACGCATGGCCGCAAACGATTTAGGGTCATCTGCTGCACCCCAGTTACCTTGGCCATCCACCAGCGGGTAGCGGTAAGAAAACGGCTGTGCCATTAATACCATAGCCTCGTAACAGGCACTGTCGCCATGCGGGTGGTATTTACCTAATACATCACCTACCGTACGAGCCGATTTTTTATATTTAGCCGCGGCCGATAATCCCAGCTCGCTCATAGCATAAATAATACGACGTTGAACCGGTTTTAAACCATCACCAACATGCGGTAATGCACGGTCCATAATTACGTACATAGAGTAATTTAAGTAGGCGTCTTCGGTAAAACGCCCCATTGTTTGTTGTTCAATTCCTTGCATTAGCAAGGTATCTGTATCACTCATTAAAGCTTACCTAGTTTTTCTTATAGCTTACGCGGTAGATCACGTTTGCGTAATCGTCGCTTATCAGCAGACTGCCGTCATTTAATTGTGCAAATGCAACTGGGCGTCCAAATGTTGTTTCGTTATGCATAAAGCCGGTAATAAACGGTGTGTATTTAGTAATACGCCCTTGTTCTACATTGGCTAAAGCCACTTTATAACCAGACTTTTTAGTTCGATTCCACGAGCCGTGTTCCGCTACAAATAACTGCTCTTTGTAATTAGCTGGGAACTGTTTGCCGGTGTAAAAATGAATACCTAAAGGCGCAACGTGAGCACCTAGTGCAAGCGCTGGCGCACTATAGTCGCTCATGTTTTTACCTTTACCAAACTCAGGGTCTAAAATGGCACCGGCGTGAACGTAAGGGAAACCAAAGTGCTCGTTTTCTTTACTTACGCGGTTAATTTCATCCGGTGGGATGTCATCACCCATCATATCGCGGCCATTATCACTAAACCAAAGCGCTTGCGTGCTGGGGTGAAAATCAAAGCCTACCGAGTTACGTACCCCTTGGGCTATTGTTTTAATTTGTTTAGTTTCTACATCTAATGCAAAAATACGTCCGTAGCGCTCATCTTCGGCGCATATATTACACGGTACACCAACCGGAATAATAAGCTCGCCGGTGGGCGCAAAACGTAAAAACTTCCACCCGTGGTGACGATCCGATGGCAATGCGTTGTAAACAACATCAAATTTAGGGTCTTTTAGCTGTGTATCGACGTTTTTAAAACGAATAATACGGTGTACTTCTCCTACGTATAAATCGCCATCTTTAATTGCTAGCCCAGAGGGCATATTTAGCCCCTCAGCAATCACCATTTTTTTATCGGCTACGCCATCGCTGTTATGATCAATTAACGCATATACATTTCCGGCTTTGCGAGAACCTGCGTAAACAATGCCTTTTTTTGATACTGCTATTTGGCGCGCGTTTTCAACATCATCAGCAAATAAGCTTACCTCAAACCCAGGTGCTACGGTGAGTTTGTCTAGTATGTCTTTTGCCATTGCTGGGGCTGTTGTTAAGCCAAGCAACAATAAACTTCCTAGTATTTTATTCATTTGCCTCTCCAAGTGTTAAACACAAGCCTATTAAACTTGTGCTTTATTACCATGATCTTCTAGCCACTGGCGTCTGTCTGATGAGCGTTTTTTAGCAAGTAGCATATCCATCATTTCTAATGTTTGCTCTTCTTCATCAAGTGTAAGTTGCACTAAACGGCGCGTATTTGGATCCATTGTGGTTTCGCGCAGCTGTAGCGGGTTCATTTCACCCAGCCCTTTAAATCGCTGCACGTTAACCTTGCCGCGTTTTTTCTCAGCCTCTATGCGGGCTAAAATACCTGTTTTTTCGTCTTCATCGAGGGCGTAATAAACCTCTTTACCAATATCGATTCTAAACAACGGAGGCATCGCTACATAAACATGCCCTGCTTTAACCAGCTGCGGAAAGTGACGTACGAACAATGCACACAATAAAGTGGCAATGTGCAGACCATCGGAGTCAGCATCGGCCAATATACAAATTTTATTATAACGCAGGCCGGTTAAATCACTTGAGTCTGGCTCAATACCCAGCGCCACCGAAATATCGTGCACCTCTTGCGAGGCTAATATTTGCCCTGACTCTACTTCCCACGTATTCAAGATTTTACCACGCAGTGGCATTATTGCCTGAAACTCACGATCGCGCGCTTGTTTAGCCGAGCCACCTGCTGAGTCACCCTCTACTAAAAAGAGTTCTGTGCGGTCGTTATCGGCTGCACTACAATCAGTCAACTTACCAGGCAGTGCAGGGCCTGAGGTAACGCGTTTACGCACCACTTTTTTTGCTGCACGTAAACGACGCTGTGCATTTGAAATGCACAATTCGGCAAGCAGTTCAGCGGTATCTGTGTGCTCGTTTAACCATAGGCTAAAAGAATCCTTAACCACGCCAGCTACAAACGCTGCGCATGAGCGAGAAGAAAGCTTTTCTTTGGTTTGGCCAGCAAATTGTGGGTCTTGCATTTTTACCGATAACACATAGCTACAGCGCTCCCAAATGTCATCAGGGGTAAGCTTTACGCCACGCGGTAATAAGTTTCTAAATTCACAAAATTCGCGCATTGCTTCAAGTAAGCCTTGGCGCAAACCATTTACGTGTGTACCACCTTGTGCGGTAGGAATAAGGTTTACATAACTCTCGGCAATTGACTCGCCGCCTTCAGGTTGCCATACAACAGCCCAATCGGCTCCTTCAATCGAGCTTGAAAACTCGCCTACAAATGGGTCTTTTGGCAGTACTTCAAAGCCTTTAACAGCTTCAATTAAGTAATCCTTTAAGCCTGTTTCGTAAAACCATTCTTGAGTTTCTTTAGTTTGCTTATTAACAAACTTAATGCGCAAGCCTGGGCATAAAACCGCTTTAGCTTTTAATAGGTGGTTTAATTTAGTAATTGAAAAGTTAGCTGAGTCAAAGTAACTCGCATCGGGCCAAAATCGAACGGTTGTACCCGTATTGCGCTTACCCACAGTGCCAATGACATTTAAGTCTTCAACTTTATCGCCGTTTTCAAAGGCCATTCTGTACTGTTGTGCATCGCGTCTTACGGTAACCTCTACACGTGTAGATAACGCATTTACAACCGAAATACCTACGCCATGTAAACCGCCCGAAAACTGGTAGTTTTTATTTGAGAATTTACCACCTGCATGTAGCTTGGTAAAAATCAGCTCCACACCCGGAATGCCTTCTTCTGGGTGAATATCTATCGGCATACCACGGCCATCGTCTATAACTTCAAGTGAGTTATCTTCGTGTAAGATCACATCAATTTTAGTGGCATGGCCCGCCATGGCTTCATCGACACTGTTATCAATAACTTCTTGGCCTAAATGATTCGGACGTACCGTATCGGTGTACATACCTGGGCGGCGTTTTACCGGCTCTAATCCATTGAGAACCTCAATGGCTTCGGCATTATAATTTTGCTGACTCATAATTTTTATCTTTTTATGCGCTTAGGCTAATTTGTTTTAGGTAATTTAAGAAACTCTACAATACTATCTAAGGTGCGTTCAAAACCTACAAAGCTGTGATCGCCACCAAACTCAACTAACTGTTTGCATTGTGAAAAATAATTTACTGCGTGTTGATAATTTAACACTTCATCTCCCGTTTGCTGTAACAAATAAAGCAGTTTGGGCGATGTTAATTTAGGCACATACAATGCTTTTAATGCATCCATGTGGCTGCTATTTAACTCATAATGATAATCTTGATACGGATTATAATTGTGGCCAATAAGCGGCGCTAATAAGTTAAACGGTGCTACTGCTGGGTTTATTAGTGCTGCTCGCAGGTTATAACGCTGCGACAAATAGGTGGCATAAAACCCACCTAGTGAGCTCCCAAGTAACGCCGTATCTGGCGTTAATAAATGCTCAAGCTGTAAAATAGCTTGTAAGGGCTCGTGATTTAAACGTGGTACACAATAGTCAACGTCATAGTTTGCCATAAGCTCGCCAAAGCGCACAGCTTTATATGATTTTTCAGAACTATTAAAACCATGAATATAAATTACGCGTTTAACCATACAACATCCGTTTTAACTGTTAAAGCATTGTCCTGTTTAGTTAAATGCAACATTCGATAAGCGGGGCCGAGGTTTTCTTGCCGCCATTGCGGGCTATTTTTTATAAATTGCACCGAGCTGGCTGGGGTTGCATAAATACTCAACTCTCTAAAGGTTTGCATGTATTGATTATGTACATGGCCATGAAATAGTGCGTCAACATTACCACTATTCACTAATACGTTTAATAATTGCGGGCCGTTTTCGAGCATGTGTTTATCTAGGTAGCCATTAATAGCAAGCGGGTTGTGATGACAAAACACCGCATGTTGCGATTGCGAACTTGCTAAACACTCCGTGATTTCATTTAAGTGCTCGCTAGATACCCACCCTGCAGGTGTAGGCCCTTTTGAATTGATAAGTAACAGCTCAAACCCTTGTGCGAGAATGTGTTTAGCTGACACTATTTGCCCACCACTGATGCGATTAAGCATGGCAATCTCATCATGATTGCCTGGTACCCAAAATACTGGGCAGGTCAACTCAGCGCTATTAATAAGCTCGGCAAATAATAAATACGATTCAAAGCTATGATCTTGTGTTAAATCACCACCAAATATAACCGCATCTAATGACTGTGTGGCCATGTGCGCTAATGCTTTTGCAAAATGCGCGGCAGTGTTTACGTTAAAGTACTCTGCATTAGGGTCGGCAAATAAATGGCTATCGGTTATGTGCGCAATACGCAGCGATGAGGTACTAAAGTGATAATGCTCATCAAACCAAGCCATTGTTTATATCCCAATTTAGTACTGCTTGGCCATGTTCTACACAGGCTACTAACCAGTCATATAAAAATGCATTAAGTTGATACTTTTCATCTTTTTGGTGCATTTTAGGATTTGGATAACCATAGGAGGGTTTTATCCGTTGATGGTAATCGTGATGAATAATTTCAGCCACTTTTGCATCTTGATAAAGCCTAACTGTTAAATACAAAGGAGAAACGCCTTTAACCATCCCTGTTAGCTGTTTGATAGAAATATCCAGTGTGTACTTAGCACTATCGTCAATGATAATGGCAAATTCACTATGACCTAATTTAATTTCACGCACGCTATTTGCGCTACGCTCTTTAGGTAATAGTTTTGAAAGACGCACGTAATTATGCTCGCAAAGTGTCATGTACTTTGGGAGGCTCTGAATATATCGTTGGGTTGCTAAAAGTGCTGTCAAAGTACCGCCGTATTAAAAAGTTAAAATTATGTCCACTTACTTCTTATTTTTTCTCGATTTAACGCCAACCACTGTAAACAGATTACCGTTGCCGCGTTATCTATTTCCCCGTTATTGAGGCGTGAAAGCGCATCATCAAGGGTTAAAATATGCGTTTTAATATCTTCACCTTCGCTTTCTAGGCCGTAAACACCACTTTGTACTTGGCTTAAATCTGCTCGCGCTAGGTATAAATGTAAGCGCTCTGTGGTGCCACCCGGACTTGAAAGGTAAGAAAGCATAAATTCAAGTTCTGTAAGCTCAAGCCCAGCCTCTTCATAGGCTTCTTTTTTTACTACACTCTCATAATCGGTGCTGCCATCGGTCATACCGGCAATACATTCTAGCAGCCAGGGCGAGTGTTTGCTGTTAATAGCACCAATACGTATTTGCTCTATTAAAAGGACACTTTGCGTAGTTACGTCATAAGGCAGTACAGCGATTGCATCGCCCCGCTCTAATATTTCACGCTTTATAAGTTGCGATGTACCACCATTAAACAGGCTATGCTCAAACTCATACATATCCACCTTAAAAAAGCCATTATACAGACTTTTAACTGCTTTTAAGCTCACATCTTTATGTGTAAATTGCACCAGGCTTTTATCTGCCATATTATACATCCCGCTTATTTGAACGATTAAAGTTTGTTAATATATTCTGTTACATTTGAACATACTGTTTTACCAATTTCTTTTTTAGTTATTGGTCAAAACACGTTACCATGCTTTTAGTACAAAATTTGTCTAAGGACTGAACCTAACATGAAAAAGAACATCCTTGCAGCGCTCGTTAGTTTGTCGTGCGCATTAGGCACAACTACAGCAAGTGCTGAAGATTTAATGCAAGTTTTTGAAATTGCTACTGCTAACGATCCCACTGTTTTAAAAGCGAAAGCGCAAGCTGATGCGCAATCTTACGAAAGCGACTTAGCAATGAGTGCATTACTGCCGCAAATTGGCGTAAGCATGGGCTATGAAAAAAGCGATTCTACCTCTTTTCAGAGCGTTGGTAACTTAGCTGACCAAGTTAAAATTAATAGCGAAACCGACCAATTCACTCGCGGTGTTAGTTTAAGCCAAACCTTATTTGACCTAGGTGCTTGGAACACACTTGATATTGCCGAAAAACAAGCACTGCAAGCCAATGCACAATACGATAACGCCAAACAAAACTTAATTGTGCGCGTGGCTGAGGGCTATTTTAACGTATTAAGCGCCATTGATAACCTTGAATTTGTGCAAGCCGAAAAACGTGCCATAGAACGTCAGTTAGAGCAAACAAAACAGCGCTATGCAGTTGGTCTTACAGCGATTACAGACGTGCATGAGGCGCAAGCACAATATGATAACTCAGTAGCGCAAGAAATTATTGCTAGCAATGCTGTTGAAACAGCACGCGAGCAACTACGTGAAATCACCGGTAAATACCATGCAAAGCTTGATTTTTTAAACACCGAAACATTTTCAACGGTAAAACCGATTAAAAAATCGACTGACTTTGTGAAAGTCGCTGAAAACAACAATATCAGCTTACAAGTATCAAAAGTGACACTTGATATTGCTAAAGATCAAATTACGCTTGCTAAAGCGGGTCACTACCCTAAGTTAACACTTGATGCCAGCTACGGTGACTCGTTAACTGATCAAAATATAAATGGTTTAAGCTTTAACGACCAACCACGTGCCGATTCAACATCGGTTGCGGTTAATTTAAGTGTACCGCTGTACACAGGTGGCGCAACGGTTGCTGCAACGAAACAAGCCCGTGCGTTTTATGTTTCTGCAAGTCAAGATTACGAAACTAACTACCGCGCCGTAACGCGTACCGTAATTACTTCATACAACCAAGTTGTATCAGACATCGCAACCTACAAAGCCTTAGAGCAAGCTGTGGTATCAGCGCAAAGTGCACTTAAAGCCACTGAGGCGGGCTTTGAAGTAGGCACCCGTACTATCGTTGATGTGCTTGTAAGCACACAAAATCTATATAATGCTAAACGTAATTTAGCTGATGTGCGCTATCGTTACGTGTTATCTACACTTCGCTTAAAGCAAGCGGCTGGTACACTAACAAGTGCCGATTTACGCAGCATAAACCAAGGTTTAAAAAAAGCCTAATAAGTTAATTAGTAACGCTTAAAGCCAGCCATTGCTGGCTTTTTGTATTTTATTATGTGAAGCGTTAAACTAGCGTTTTTATTTTAGAGAGTATTTTGTGGTCACCTCATCTCCTTTTAAAGCCTCGTTTTTAGGCCCTCGCTATTGGCTAACGTGGATTGGCGTTTTCTTTTTATATTTGATTTCGTGGTTGCCACAAAAGTTTCAACTTAGCTTAGGTAAGTTGCTTGGGCGCTTGGTACACAGGTTTATGAAGCGTCGCCGCCATATTGCCGAGGTTAATATAAAGCTGTGTTTTCCTGATATGAGCGAAGCAGAGCAGCAACAGCTTGTGCTCAAAAATATGGAAAATACCGGTATTGCCATGGTTGAAACGGGCATGGCTTGGTGGTGGCCGCAATGGCGCGTTAAAAAAGCCTATGGCTCTATCAAAGGCTTAGAGCACTTTGAGCGTGTACAGGCACAAGGTAAAGGCGTTTTACTATTAGTGCCACATATTTTGCATTTAGAAATGGCGAGTCGTGTTATGGGCACCAAATGCCAAGGGCTGGGGTTTTACCGCCCGCACAATAATGCGCTCATGGAATACTTTACGACCAATGGACGCCTTCGTTCTAACGAGTATTTAATTGGACGAAAGGACGTAAAAGGCTTGTTAAAGTCACTAAAAAATAAAAAGGTGTGTTATTACCTACCCGACCAAGACTACGGCCGTAACCGCTGTGAATTTGTGCCTTTTTACGCAGTGCCAGATACAGCCACAACCACAGGTACATTACTTTTTGCAGCAAGCAAGCACTGTGAAACAATGAGCTTAATTAGCCGCAGAGATGAGCAAGGTAAATACCATTTAGAAATTGTACCTGAGCTTGAAAACTTCCCAAGCGGCGATGATAGAGCAGATGTAATACGCGTAAATCAACGTGTTGAACAAGCAATTAATGCCGCACCCGAGCAATATATGTGGCTACATCGCCGTTTTAAAACACGCCCTGATAAAAATACCCCTTCTTTTTATAAAAAGTAGTGGTATAAATAAATAATGATACTAAATGAGCATGAGTTATGTGGTTTTGGGTTAAGCATTTAATACTAGCAGTTGCGTTAATTTTATTAGCAGTTTACGTGTTAGTAGGTACAGGGCCCCTGTTTGATATAAAAGAGAGTAAGAACGCAGCCGCCGAAGGGCTTTCTCGCTTTTATTCGTCTATCCGTAATCAAGTTAAATCCGATAGGGAGCGCGACAAGTTTGTACTACAACTTAAAAAGCCGGAGCAAACGCTTGAACGTGTTTTAGCAGAGCGCGGTAGAACCGTTGATCCTATGCCAGCTAGCTGGACAGGAACCAGTGCACCCAGACGCTTTGAAAACGGCTCTACGTTAAAAGACGTACTTAACCAATACGCTAAAAGCGAAGGTATTCAATTATATTGGTATTTAAGTAAAGACTACGTGGTAAAAGATCATTTTAGGGTTGATAGCAGTTTTACCTCAGCGCTTTATCAAGTTGGCCGCGCAATTAATGATGACTTTGAATACGAAGTGTATACCTACCTTTGCCACAAACAGCGCGCAGCAGTAATCACAGAGCTACCCTCTGAATTTGTGCGTAGCAATTGTTTAAAGCTAAATACTTAGCAGCGCAGATAAAGCAAACTCGTAATTATAAAAAACCCAAGCCTTTGCTTGGGTTTTTAGTATTTATGTTTCGAGGGCGTGTTGAACTTTGATGGTTGAATTTGCAGCAGCATGTTTGGTTTTTAGGCAAGACAGAGCCTATGAAGTGTGGTTATTCCACATAAACAGGCCATAACGCAGCATAAATGCCAAACATGCGCTGCCCTTCGGGTTCTGCCTAGGGGCGATAAACTCTTTGTTGCCTACATGGATGTAGGTAAGGG
>NZ_PNCU01000119.1:0-249 GCF_005886915.1 Pseudoalteromonas sp. S3776
AGAGAGTATTTGCGAATTTATCGGTGACCAAAGAGGATACCCACAAGCATTCTTATTACCGGAATATGTAGATGAAAAAGAAATGGAAGGAAAGGATTTTGATGCCAGTGATAAAGATCCATTATTTGAAGATGCAGCTCGTTTGATCGTTCAAAGCCAAATGGGGTCAACCTCATTAATACAACGAAGAATGAAATTAGGGTATAATCGGGCAGGTAGGCTGATGGATCAACTGGAAGCAGCCGGAGT
>NZ_PNCU01000120.1:0-266 GCF_005886915.1 Pseudoalteromonas sp. S3776
AGTACCAGGGCAGAAGATACAATGGTGCCTCCCGTTTCCCTGGCATAAAAAAAGTCGTGCTCATTGCATTCCCTGGCTTCCGTATGGTGTCTGATAAAAACCACTTCGATGGCTTCGTAGTTTCTTTCCAGAAACAGGTAGAGCAGTAAGAAAAAACGTTTGGCAATGTCTTTGATTTCGCGGGACATGGAGCCAGAGACATCCATAATGCAGAACATGACGGCTTTGCTTGAAGGCTGTGGCACCTTGACCAGATTATTGAAACG
>NZ_PNCU01000121.1:0-295 GCF_005886915.1 Pseudoalteromonas sp. S3776
TCCTGCAGAGGCCTACTCCCTATGCCTGAAACCCTGATATGCAGGGCATTTAGACACCCATCTAAAAGACATAATCCCTGATCGAACGAGAGATATTAGGGAGCATTAAACAACCATGAACCGATAATACAGCCACCAACAAATGATGGAGTTAACCGCAACGCTGACATGGCTGTATATTCATAACAAATCAATAAGAAGACGAAGCCCTTAGACTTCCATCAGATCTTTTTCTTTGCTGGCCAATGCCGCATCAATAGCAGCAATATACTTGTCCGTTACTTTCTGGATATTA
>NZ_PNCU01000122.1:0-391 GCF_005886915.1 Pseudoalteromonas sp. S3776
TCACCACCAACTCAGGAGTAATATGATGAAGCAGGTTTTTGAATTGCAGCGACCGATCCAGTTTTGCTGCTGTATGTAGACGTGATAGCCCTGTCGTCCATCCTTCTGCACTCTGTGTTACAGTCTGGATCGGCTTGTCACGCTCTTTTTGACGGTTAGTTCCCTTCGCTCCACCGGCTCCGCCGTGGCCTGGTGTGTTTACCTGCACTTTATTCGCCAGTTTCCTCACTACTATGAAACTATCTGACTCCCTGCCTGCGTAAGCGTCCGGTCTTCGTCCACAGACTTCACCGAACCTGACCCGCATGGAAAAGTGCGAATCACAGACAGGGTCTCCCGAGTTCCGCGCAAGAGACATCGATACATGCACCAGGTCTAACGACTCCGGAGA
>NZ_PNCU01000123.1:0-255 GCF_005886915.1 Pseudoalteromonas sp. S3776
GGCTTCAATCAGCGACGCTTCATAGTCATTCGGGTCGATGCGAGCAAGTACGTCACCTTCTTTGACAAAGCCACCTTTGACAAACTTGTCTGACAATGAAATGACTTGACCACTGACCTGAGCAACAAGATCAGTACTGTATTTTGGCATCACGATACCGTATGACGATACGTCAAGCCTAACTTGGTCAATATGAATAGGTTGAACCTGTACGAGAGGATGTACTATTTCTTCTTTCTTCTCTTCTGGAGGTTG
>NZ_PNCU01000124.1:0-335 GCF_005886915.1 Pseudoalteromonas sp. S3776
GTACAGAGGAAGCCAAGGATGGCCTATACACACCTGAGCTCTGAAGAGAGACATTATATCGAAACTGAACTCAAAAATGGGGTATCTCAGAATCAAATTGCTAAAAAGCTTGGCCGGACACAGCCTACAGTGTCGCGGGAAATCAGCCGTAACAAGGGGCTGAGAGGCTACAGCCACCAGCAGGCCCATCGTACCGCTCAACAGAGACATCAAGAAAAGCTCAAGGCTGTCAAACTGACTGAAGAGATTAAGCGGCGAATATCTGATGATATTAGCTGTGGTGACTGGAGCCCTGAACAAGTGGCTGGGCGACTTGAGAAAGAAGGTATTATCAA
>NZ_PNCU01000125.1:0-350 GCF_005886915.1 Pseudoalteromonas sp. S3776
TTTCTTATTTTGGCCCTGGTTTACGGCTACAACGCCTATCAGATTCCTCTTCAGCCCTGGAGTATGGATGAACCCTTTACCTCCAGAACTCTGCCGATTTTTCTCAGTGCCATTGGTTCCATAGTGGCTCTATTGATGCTGATTCTTCCTGACAATGAAGCCCAGTCCCCAATAGAAAGCTTCTCGGGACCTGGCTGGAAAGTCACCCTGGCCTTGCTGGTATTGATGAGCTTGTTAGGTGTGGCTCTGAAACCATTGGGCTTTCTGGTTTCCACCACCTTGTTCCTGTTAGGTGGCTACTGGTTGTTAGGTGAGCGTCGTATAAAAGTACTGCTGCTGGCTTCCCTGCC
>NZ_PNCU01000126.1:0-279 GCF_005886915.1 Pseudoalteromonas sp. S3776
TGTTCTAATCCTTTTGCAATTTGCATTACTTCGCGGGGATTAATTTTGCGCAAAGGGATCTTACTTACTAATCTTTCTATATCTCCACATTGTTTAATCGACTGTGCTAAGGAACTGCGTAAATCAGTATGTAATATGGCATATTCAACGGTTTCCAATCGCTCATTGATACTTCGAATATCTTTGAGCGGAAAAGCCATCCATCTTTTTAGTAAGCGGGCACCCATGGCGCTTACTGTATGATCTATAGTATCTAATAAACTTTGCTGATCGCGTGCA
>NZ_PNCU01000127.1:0-339 GCF_005886915.1 Pseudoalteromonas sp. S3776
CCGGAACCCTTAAGAGTATGAAAACAAGGGCTGCTTATCTGAGCGATGTGTCCCATAAGATTGTTTTTCACTATACCCCGAAGCATGCATCGTGGCTGAATCAGATAGAGATATGGTTTTCCATTCTGGTGAGACGCTTTCTGAAACGAAACAGTTTTACGTCAACTGAAGACCTTAAGGTACGACTTCATCAGTTTGTGGACTTCTTCAATGAGAAAATGGCCAAGCCTTTTAAGTGGACTTACAAAGGTCGACCATTGCAGGTGTGATACTGTACGGATATTAGAGCTTCGCTGCACTAGGTGCGAAATTTCATCTAGAATAAGCATTTCTAGTAGT
>NZ_PNCU01000128.1:0-289 GCF_005886915.1 Pseudoalteromonas sp. S3776
CACCTACACGTGAACGAAGCTCGACCACTTCAGGTCGCTCTGTTATATCGACACGATTGGGAATTAGGGAGCGACCTGCTTTGCGTTTACCACCTTTGCAGCGACGTTTTCCAAAGCGAGGCAGTTTTTTATACAGGGAACCCCCTTGAGCCTTATCGCTTGAAATGCGGCTGTATATGGTGGTGTGACTAAGAGTGATCTCAGGCACCTCTATTTTCATCATGTAACTAATGTTTTCAGGAGACCAGCCAAGCAGAAGGCCTTTTTCAATGATCGGCATTTGTCGTTC
>NZ_PNCU01000013.1:0-38470 GCF_005886915.1 Pseudoalteromonas sp. S3776
CCAATGCGCATAATTAAGTGATCTATTTTGAGGATGGATAAACGTGTTGATAGCAAGGCAAAAAATTCGCTATTTAGTTGCTCTAAATGAGAATTTTTTGACGCAGATAGCGACACGTTTAGCCCCTAAAAATGATTAAATATTATTGCGGATTGGTATTAAGCGCCTGCTATTTGCATTTGTTCTATAAGTACTGAGCCGGTTTGAATGCCGCCTCTGCGCTCAATATCACCACCAATTGCACTAATACCTTTAAACATATCCTTTAAATTACCAGCAATAGTAATTTCACTTACTGGGTACTGAATTTCGCCGTTTTCAACCCAAAAACCAGCCGCCCCACGCGAGTAGTCACCGGTAACGGTGTTGACGCCTTGTCCCATTAGCTCGGTAACTAGTAGGCCTGTGCCCATGGTTTTTAATAGTGCGGTTAAATCGTTATGCGTTTGCTCTACTAACCAGTTATGAATACCGCCTGCATGGCCTGTTGGGGCCATATTTAATTTACGTGCTGCATAACTTGCCAATAAATACGTTTGCAGTTCACCGCCTTGAATAATTTCACGGTCAATTGTTTTAACCCCTTCACTATCAAAAGGTGATGATGCTAACCCTTTTAATATATGTGGACGCTCAGCAATATTAACGCTCTTACTAAATACTTGGGTGCCTAGGCTGTCGAGTAAAAAGCTCGATTTACGATAAAGCGCCCCACCGCCTATAGCCGATACCAAATGTCCAAACAATGAGTTAGCTATATCGGCTCTAAAAATAACAGGTACTTTCATAGTCCCTAGTTTTTGGCTGTTTAACTTAGCAAGTGTTTCGGTTGCAGCTTCAAGGCCCACTGCTGCAGCATCGTTTAAACCAGCTTGATCGCGCGCAACAGTGTACGCCGAATCGCGCTGCATGTGCTCGCCTTCTTTACCTATTACCATAGTACTAATACTATGGCGCGTACGTGGAAAACCAGCAATTAAACCATGGCTATTACCGTATACACGTAAACCTTGGTGAGATGAAAAACTTGCACCATCTGAATTTACAATACGCTCATCAGCATTTAAGGCGGCTTGCTCGGCGGCATGGCAAAGTTCAATACCTTGCTCAGGGCTTACATCCCACGGATGATATAAATCGAGATCTTTAGGTCCAAACTCAAGTAGCCCTTTATCCGCAATGCCATTAAATGGGTCATCGGAGGTAAACTTGGCAATATCAATGGCTTTTTCGACTACAGTGCGTAGTGTTTTTGGGTTGAGATCAGCAGTAGATGCCGACCCTTTATTATTCCCTACATAAACACTGATACCTAAACCGCCATCTTGGTTAAACTCTATGGTTTCTACTTCACCCATGCGTGTACTTACCGATAAACCCGATGTACTCGACATTGCAGCTTCTGCGGCAGTAGCCCCCAATTTTTTAGCATGCTCGAGCACTTCAGCTACGGCATCTTTTACTTGAGAGATTTGAGAATAAATTGGATCGTGTTGTTGGCTTTTCATAAATTAAGTCCTGAGCCTTAAGGCAATATTGCACGCATTTCTTATCTTTAAATGCTAACACACTCACTGCACCACATCAGCTAATATTAATCACTAAAAGAATCGCGTATAATGGCAAAAGTTATTTTTACTTAAGAGCACCCCATGGCGAAGAAAAAAGGCAAGCCTGCTGAAATTGAAGAAGAAATTATTTACGTATCAAAAAGTGAGCTAAAGCGAGACGCGCAAGAGTTTCACCAGTTAGGTTCTGAAATTGCTAAAATGGGGAAAAAACAACGCGAACGCTTACCACTCAATGACGATTTAAAAGAAGCCATGGTGGTTGCTGATAAAATTAGCAATAAAAGCGATGCGTACCGTCGTCATTTAAATTACATTGCTAAAACGCTGCGCACAGTAGAAAACGTTGAAGAAATTAAAGCAATTATTGACGTAATGCTTAATAAAAATAACCAAGCTGAGGTTTTAATTAAAAAAATTGAGCAATTACGTACTGACTTAATTGAACAAGGCGACGATTTAATCAACGAAACTATTGAGCAATACCCGACCCTTGAGCGCCAAAAAATGCGCCAATTAGTTCGCAACGCCGCCAAAGAGGTTAAAGCCGAGAAGCCAGGCAAGGGCTATAAAGAATTGTTTCAATACTTAAAAGATGCCCACAACATAACGTATTAACAAAAAATACTCTTTTAAAAGGTGCTTAGGCACCTTTTTTGTTGTAGATCAAAACTCCTTCCTTAAAAGCTTTTTATACTCACCCCCTGATTAATATATAAGGTGCGCGTGATGATAAAGCTTCCAAAATGGGATCAAACTCTTATAAATAAGTATAACGTGTCAGGGCCGCGTTATACCTCCTATCCTACCGCGTTGTCTTTAAGCGAGGGATATCAGCAACAAGACCTTGTTAGCGCTATTAAATCATCATCGAGTCGCTCACTCTCTTTGTATATTCATATCCCATTTTGCAGTGAGCTTTGCTATTACTGCGGATGTAATAAGGTGATTACGCGCCATCAATCTAAAGCCGATGTGTACTTAGATTATTTAGCAAAAGAAATAGCAGCGCATGCCCCATTATTCAAACACTACACGGTAGAGCAATTGCATTTAGGCGGTGGTACGCCAACCTTTTTAACTGTAAAGCAAATGACGCGCCTAATTAATTTGCTAGAGCAGCACTTTCATTTTACCCGCAACACTGAGCGTGGCATTGAAATAGACCCACGCTCCCTTGCTAAAGATATGCTTATACACTTACGGGTTTTAGGTTTTAACCGTGTATCCTTTGGTATTCAAGATTTTAACGATGAGGTACAGCAAGCAGTTAACCGCACACAGCAAGTTGAGACCGTTAAAGCACTGATAACCCAAGCCCGCGAGCTGGGCTTTAAGTCAATAAATGCAGATATGATTTATGGCCTACCTAAACAAACACCCCAAAGCTTTGAGAAAACAATAGCGCAATTAATTGCCTTAAGCCCAGACAGAGTCTCTGTATTTAATTACGCGCATTTACCGGAGCGCTTTGCTGCGCAACGTAAAATAAAAGAAGCTGATTTACCCAGTGCCCACGACAAGCTAACAATGTTTAAAAACACCTTGTCGCAAATGACATCAGCAGGTTATCAGTTTATTGGTATGGATCATTTTGCAAAAGCCGACAACGAACTGGCAGTTGCGCAAAATAAAGGGCAGCTACATCGCAATTTTCAGGGCTATACCACCCACGGTAATTGCGACTTGTTAGGCTTAGGGGTATCATCCATCTCACAAATTGGCACGGCCATTTTACAAAATCAAAAAGTGCTTAAGCATTATTATCACGCCATTGAAACGCAAGCTGGGAGCGCTATACATAAAGGAATGCATTTAACGCATGATGATGTAATACGTGCAGAGGCTATTAAATCCCTTATCTGCCAGTTTGAATTAGACACACAGGCTTTTGCGAAAAAACATACTATTCAATTTAATGAGTATTTTGCAGATGCCCTGTTGGCACTACAGCCTTTAATAGACGATGAGATGGTACATATAAATGATAACGTAATACGCGTCACGCCTCGTGGGAACTTGTTTATTCGTATTATATGTATGTGCTTTGATGCTCACTTACAAAAGCAAATAAGTAAAACCCGTTTCTCACGGGTGATTTAAAGCAGGCATAAAAAAGCAGACCTAAATCTGCTTTTTTTATTTTTGAGCTTAATTAAACACTATGTTTTCGCTGCCCGGTGCAGCTTTAAACTCGACAATGATTTTGTCGCAATCGGCTTTAATCTCATCGCTAAAGTTTTCTTCTGCTCGCCAACGAGCTGTATCTTGTTTAAAAATCTCTTTTTTAGAGTATTTTTTGCGTGCATCGTGAGTCGGCATTTCTTTAACGACATTATACATTTTATAAATGCCTGGGTAGGCCACTGTTAAATCTCGTTCATCTTCAAAAGCGTACTGAGACATTAACACCCAAATCCGTAAACAGCCTTCAGAATACTCACATTGCTTTTCAGCCATTGCACGAGCAATTAAATGAATGCTATCTGCAAGTTTAGCGTTTCGCTTTAAGCGCGACTGCTTAAGCTTTTGCTGTTGCTCTGCTTGCTTTTGCGCAATTAACTTTTTTTGCGCGTTAAGCTTATAGAGTAACTGACCTGCATAAAATGCTAAGCCAGCAATAATAACAGCACCTACAAACAAGGCTACAATCACTGCGGTACTCATTAAGCGCCCTTACTATTTATCGTCATCTTCTAGCCACTCATTGGCTAAATCATCTGAAAGGTATTTATCAAAGTCTGAGTTACCGTCGCTTTCGACGTTGTCTTCAAAATCATCTTCAAACTCGTCCTCATCCTCATCTTCTATACCCAGTAACTTACAAAGCACTTGGTGGCGTGCAATACGGCTATTAAAGTACTTTGCATCTTTACCCGTCAGCATTTCACCTTGTTCATGACGCTCAACGAGCTTAAGTAAACGCTCATCGTTTTCAAGCGCTTCTAGCTCTTGCTCTGGTGTCAGCTCTGGCTCTGTCGCCTTTTTAAGCTCGGCCATTGGCTTTAAGTTACGCTTCATTTCTACTTGTGGCTGTGGTGCGGCAGCCACTAAAGGTACCGCTTTTTTACTGCCCACACGTTTATCTTTTGGTGCTGAACTTACTTTTTTAGTGTCGCTATCTAATAGCTCAGGTGCATTTCGAGAGCCAGGCTTAGCGCCCTTTGGCTTTTTAACACGTTGCTCCTTTAACGCACGCATTTCTTTAAGCTTATCTTGGCTTAAACGAACAGGGCCGTTTGAAGGAATTTTACGTGACTTTTTCTTTCTACTCATATCTTGATCATCTCACTTAAGAGGTTTTGAGCGAGGCACATAACATGAGCATCGCAGTGCTGGCCTAGCCAGAAGAATTCGATTTGCGCATTAAAGCTTGGTTTGCTTGTTGAATTAGCGCATTAGCTTATTGCTAAACGGTGGGTATTGTAACAGGACAAATAAAAAGGCGGTAGAGAAAACATCTCTACCGCCTACTAATCTGAGCGCCATTATCTGGACACTTCTCCCTTCGACTTTTTTAGTCTTTATTATTTTTATTATTATCAGTCCGTATTGTTATTATTTTAACCTTCCTTGTTACATTCCATTTTGTTTTTATTTTTAACTTCCTTGAGATTTTATTATTTACGGTCATCCTGACGCTTTCTTGTTATTTCCTTTTGTAGCACCTTCAGTGTGCTATTCAGTCGTGCCGCGCTATTTTCCTTTAGCATAATCCATGTTGTTATTGTTGTTTTGCGACAGTGGTTAATTTACCCATTAATAATTTTGTTACAACTGGTTTATATAATTTTTCTTACATGTCACACATATAGATTCATTAAAAACAATATAAATTAATAAGTTACACACTTAAAAAGTTTAAAAATAAGTTATTTCTCACAATTCGGTATGGCAAATATCTCACAAACTAAAGGGTGATATCGTTAAATTACGGACACAAAAAAAGCAGCGTAAGCTGCTTTTTAACCATATTTCATAGTATTACATTAGCAAATACTAAATAAATACGACTTTAGTGTAAACCACCCAAATATTGAGAAAGTACTTCAATATCTTTGTCTGTTAGCTTTTTCGCTATATCTTGCATCATACCGTTATGGTCGTTTTTACGGGTACCATCCCGGAATTTCTCTAGCTGAGCTTTAATGTACTCTGGGTGCTGGAAAGAAATTTTAGGAAACTTAGCAAGTGACGAACCATTGCCGCGCGGACCATGACACGCCGCACAAGCTGGAATACCACGTTCAGCATCGCCCGCTTTGTAAAGCTTTTGACCAACTTCAACCACGTCTTTAGGGGTGGCGCCTTCAGTCATGTTCAATGAAGAAAAATAAGCAGATAGGTCTTTCATGTCTTGTTCGCTAAGTGGCATAGCCATCGCGCTCATTACAGGATCCATACGACCTTCTTTACCGCCTGAAGTCATACCTAGTTTTAAATCCTTAAGTTGTTTAAGGATGTAATCTGGATGCTGGCCTGCAAGTTTAGGGTAAATATTAACCGGTGCATTACCGTCTGGGCCGTGACAAGCCGCACACGTTGCTGATTTTTCTTTACCTGCGTTTACATCGCCATCAAATGCTGTTGCGTTGCTTGCTGACAACGCACCAAGCAATATTGTTAAAGATAGTGCTATTTTTTTCATGGTGAATTCTCTGTTTCCGACCCTGTATCATCTACAATATGGATGTTGTAATTCATGTATTCTACACGATAAAAAATTCTCTGGCACGTTTTCTACTCATATTAAGCTTATAATTTATAGGGTTTTGACCTAGATTAACCTTTAAGCAGCTTTAATAGTGCCATTTATAGCATTTTTAGGTGTTTAAATACGCTTTTTAATACATCCTTTATAGTATAAAATACGCGCCCTGAGTCAATTTAGCTCAATAAGATTAACTTTTACGTTTTAGGAGAGCCTGTGCTCAAATCTCGTATCAAATATAATACTGCGTCTTTTGTTACAAGCGCGCCAGACATCACTAAATTACCTGCTGATACGGGAATTGAAGTCGCGTTTGCAGGTCGCTCTAATGCCGGTAAGTCGAGTGCTCTTAATGCACTGACAGATCAAAAACTTGCTCGTACCAGTAAAACACCGGGTCGTACGCAATTGATCAACACGTTTGAATTAGGTGAAGTGGATGATATGCGCTTAATCGACTTACCTGGTTATGGCTTTGCTAAAGTGCCCATTGAAATGAAAAAGAAATGGCAAAAGTCACTGGGTGAATACCTACAAAAACGTCAAAGTTTAAAAGGCATTGTGGTATTAATGGATATTCGTCACCCATTAAAAGATTTAGATAAAGATTTAATTAATTGGGCTATTGGCAGTGAAATCCCTGTATTGGCGCTTTTAACTAAAGCGGATAAGCTCAAACAAGGTGCGCGTAAAGCACAAGTATTACAAGTACGTCGTGAATTAAGTGAACTAGACGGTGATATTACTGTTCATGCTTTTTCATCACTTAAGGGGACGGGTTTACCGGAAGTCGCCAAAAAATTAGATGAGTGGTACTTAGGACCAATCGTGGCTGTTGAACCACAGCCAAGTGATGAAGATAACTCAGGCGCTTAAAAATAAGCATCTATGAGAGATAAAACCTTTCACCTGCAGATTTTATAAAATAGCCGCGCTCATCTGCGTCGGCTATTTCAGCCCACTGATAAAACACACTTCGTGATACCCGCGCGCTACACCCATAAGGTAATTGCAAATAAGGCACCGCTGCATTTTTATAGTTTTTTATATAAAGAGGCTGCTCAGCACTTATTAACCATTGCCGTGCTAAATTATCTATACAACACATAACCTGCCCTTGCGCTGTGCTCTCTATATGCCAGCTTACGATAACGAATGGCGCATCTTGTACTTCTATCGCTATTTTTTCGATGGGTGTTTTTAAGTAAAACTGCTCGCCTTTTTTGCATAAAACACTGGCAAATAGTTTTACCATAGCGAGGCGAGTAATCTCGCTGCCATCGTAAAACCACAGCCCTTGTTCGTTAATAGTAATTGGCAGTTCACCACACTGGGTTGGCTGCCAACTATCAAACGGTTTACTAGGCTCGCTTAATTGCTTACTAAGCGCCGTTAATGAGATCACTGTTTTTTTAGTGTCAGTGCAAAAGTAACCGGGACGGCTGTAGCAACGGCCGGTAAGCCAGCTAATTGCTGTAACTTTTTAACGCCTTCGGTCACACCAAAGTCTTGGCTGTTTATAATCACTGGCGTAAACGACGATACGCTTAAATCGCCATTTTTTGAACTGCTAACAAGTACATTTATTTTTAATGGTTTTTTATTACCATGAAAATCAAGCTGCGCATCAACCGCTTTTAATACATGTTGGCCTGGTTTTTTAATATTACTTAATTGCTTTTTTAAGTCTGCGGTTAAAATTGCGTTAGGGAATTTTGCCGCTTCAAATACAAATTGAGTTAAACGTTCATTGCGAATGGGGATTAGTGTTTCTGCAGAGGTTAAGTCAATATTTACACTAAACGCACCGCTGTCTAAAAGTGTCCCTTCTAGATTAGTAAAATGATGCGCCTCAGCAATCGTGTCTTTTTTTATAGAAACAAAACTTACTTGGCTTTTATCATTAACGAGCTGCCAATCTGCATGAGCGGCATTAGACAAAACAAGACTAGTTAACGATAAACCTACAGCGGCTAACGTTTTAAACATAACGCACTCCTTAAATTTAAATGAGAATAATAGCGCTTTCGATACTACCACTTGCGGTATATGCATACCAACTCAAAATAAATAATAAAGGGGATTGAAAAGAAAAACGGCCTGCTTAAAACAAGCAGGCCGGTATAGCAAACTGGGGAGAAGCTATCAATTTGTTGCACCTTTTCAGATGCATCATCAACAGGATGTCCTACAGGATGAGGACGCGCGCACTTTAACAAAAGCGCGCATAAAAATACAATCATATTCCGCCAAAATAGTTCGAATTGACGAACATATAACTATTTAATACAAATAGTTGCTTAAATTAACCTACTTTTAACTAAACTTTGTTTACGCACAGAAATACGTATATCGATTCGCCTAATTGAGTGAGTTATTTAGAGGCAATAAAAAAGCGCCTTGCGGCGCTTTTAAACTATAAGCATGTTTTGAGGTTAATGGGCTTGTTCCCAGTTTTCACCTTCGTCGGCTTCAACAATTAAAGGCACATCTAAGCTCGCAGCTTGCGACATTAGTTCACAAATTTGCTTGGTGTAAGCTTGTGCGCAGTCGGTTTTAATTTCAAATACCAACTCATCGTGTACCTGCATGAGTAGTTTAATCGTGTTAGGGGCTTGCTCACTAACCCATTGATGTACACTCAACATTGCTTTTTTAATAATGTCGGCGGCTGTGCCTTGCATTGGTGCATTGATTGCTGCACGTTCGGCGCCTTTACGACGAGCTCCATTACGTGCATTAATTTCTGGTAAGTGTAAACGACGACCAAAAATAGTTTCTACGTACCCGTTCTCAGCCGCTTTCTCACGTGTTGTTTCCATGTAATCAAGTACCCCAGGGAAACGCTCAAAATACTTATCTATATAATGCTGTGCTTCGTGACGTGGCACATCAAGCTGACGCGCTAAACCAAAGGCTGACATGCCGTAAATTAAACCAAAGTTTACTGCTTTCGCTTTACGACGCATATCGGTGGTTACCTTATCAAGCTCAACACCAAATACCTCAGCAGCGGTTGCACTGTGAACATCTAACCCATTAGCAAAGGCATTTAGTAGCCCTTTGTCTTGCGATAAATGCGCCATAATACGCAGCTCAATTTGGCTGTAATCGGCAGCCACAATTTTATAACCTGGTGCCGCTACAAACGCCTCACGTATACGGCGCCCTTCTTCAGAGCGAATAGGAATATTTTGTAAGTTAGGATCGGTAGAACTTAAACGCCCTGTGGCCGTAACAGCTTGATGATAAGAAGTATGCACGCGTTGTGTTTTCTCATTTACCATCAATGGTAATTTATCGGTATACGTTGATTTAAGCTTAGATAAACCACGATGCTCAATAATCACTTTAGGTAATGGGTAATCATGAGCAAGTTCTTGTAGCACTTCTTCAGCCGTTGAAGGCGCACCTTTAGGTGTTTTTTTAATGACTGGCAGCTCAAGTTTTTCAAATAAAAGTACTTGCAGCTGCTTTGGCGAGCTTAGGTTGAATGGTTCGCCAGCTATTTCAAACGCTTCTTTTTCAAGCTCAAGTAAACGCTCGCCTAAACGCTGACTGTGTGCTGCAAGCATATTGCTATCTATAGCTACACCAGTGCGCTCAATATCAGAAATAACATCAACTAGGGGCATTTCTATGGTTTCAAATACTGACTTTAACTTCTCATCAGCTTCTAATTTTGGCCACAGTACTTGGTGTAAACGCAGTGTAATATCGGCATCTTCTGCTGCGTAAGGCGCAGCTTTTTCAAGCTCAATTTGATTAAAGGTAAGCTGCTTTTTCCCTTTGCCGGCAATATCTTCAAAGCTAATGTTTTTATGGCCTAAGTATTTAAGCGCTAATGAATCCATATCATGGCGAGTGCCCACACTATTAAATACGTACGACTCAAGCATAGTATCAAACTTAATGCCATTGAGTTCATAGCCGGCATTAGCCAGTACACTCTTGTCGTATTTTAGGTTTTGCCCTACTTTAGCTTTGTTAGCATCGGCGAGAATTGGCCCAAGCTTTTGCATTACATATTCAAGGCTTAATTGCTCTGGTGCACCCGGGTAGTCATGTGCGATGGGTAAGTAAGCGGCTTCGCCTGCTTTTACAGCAAAGCTCATACCCACTAACTGCGCTTGCATATAATTAAGGCTGGTTGTTTCGGTATCAAAAGCAAATAGCTCAGCGCTATTTAGCTGCTCTATAAGCGCATCAAACTGTGACTCGCTTAAAATAGTTTCATAATGAGCGTCTTTTACTTTTGGTAGTTCATTTTCCTCAGTAGGGAGCGCTTTTTCTGCATCTTTTGGATTATCAAGTAGCTCAGCTAACCAGCGGCGGAACTCACACTCACCATACAGTGCAATAAGCTCATCTTTATTTGGCTCTTGTACTTTAAAGGTGTCTAGGTCTGACTCTACCTCAACATCACATTTAATGGTGGCAAGCTCATAACTTAGTGGTAAATGATCTAGGGCGTTTGCAAGTTTTTCACCAATCTTGCCTTTAATGTCGCCGGCATTATCAATAACACCTTGAAGTGACCCATATTTTTGTAGCCATTTAACAGCTGTTTTAGGTCCACAACCTTCAACACCTGGGATGTTATCAACTTTATCACCCATTAATGCTAAATAATCGATGATTAGCTCAGGTCCTACACCAAATTTTTCAACAACGGTTTGAGGATCTGAAATGCTATCGGTCATGGTGTTTATTAGCGTCACATGCTCGTTAACTAGTTGAGCCATGTCTTTATCGCCGGTAGAAACCAATACATGGCGCTTTTGCTCAGTCGCTATTCGTGAAAACGTACCAATCACATCGTCGGCTTCAACACCTTCTATACTGATCAGTGGAAAGCCCATTGCTTTAATAATACTGTGCAGTGGCGCTATTTGCGTTCGTAAATCGTCAGGCATAGGCGGACGGTTAGCTTTATACTCGCTATACATGTCGTTTCTGAACGTTTTGCCTTTGGCATCAAACACCACCACCATGTGACTCGGATCATATTGTTTGATCAAACTTTTAAGCATGTTAACCACGCCATAAATAGCGCCTGTTGCTTCACCTTTTGAGTTGGTTAAATGCGGTGGAGAGTGATAAGCACGGAATAAATATGAAGAGCCATCAACTAAAATTAGCGGGTTTTCGGGGATCTGAGCCATGGTGAATTTGGATCCTAAATACAAAAGAGTAATATTATTACAAGCATGCCATAAGGTTGTGAATAAAACGACAGTGAATTACGCTTAGTAGCTATAATTATTGCAGAGCAACCTGTGGATAACTTTGTAGATAACAGCCACGAACTATTCCTCCAATACATAATTAAATGCTTAGAAAAATAAATAACTGCTTGTTTTGTTTAAAAAAGATAATACGAGGTTCTTTTTTTATTATTTTAAAACCAATGTGGAAAAAGGTTTTCTAACTGATACATCCGCTGTTAGTCACTTTAGTTATTTGTATCCATTTAAATAACCGGAGGAGTATTCTAGCATAATGGATCAAAGATCATAGCGATCCTTTATATTTTTTTTTATAAGCGCACTGGCAAAAATGGCATAAACCGCAATACAACTTGCACTGCGAATACTTTTTAAGCTAAAAAATTATTTTAGTGTGTGTTTTGCCCCGTGTTAAACTTCACCCAAACGACTTATTTAAAATACTTAAGGAGCACAAAAGCATGAAAAAGATAGCTGTAATATTAGCCGGCTGTGGTGTGTACGATGGCAGTGAAATAAACGAAGCAGTATTAACACTGCTGCACATAGCTAAAAACGGTGCTGCATATCAATGTTTTGCTCCTGATATAGAACAACTTCACACGATTAATCACCTCACCGGTGAAGAAATGCCAAGCAACCGTAATGTACTCACTGAGGCAGCACGCATTGCCCGTGGTGATATAAAATCTTTAAGCGAATTAAAAGCATCTGAATTTGATGCGTTAATAGTCCCTGGGGGATTTGGCGCCGCTAAAAACTTATGTGACTTTGCCGTTAAAGGCGCTGATGCGCAGATAAACGAAATAGTTTTAGCAGCGTGTAAACAATTTGCCAGTGCACAAAAAGCGGCTGGCTACATGTGTATTTCGCCGGCTTTAATTCCGTTTATATATCCCAAGGCTACTTTAACCATAGGTAATGATGAACAGACCGTAAACGCTTTAACCCAGCTAGGCTCTACTCACGCAGCCTGTGCAGTTGATGATATTGTGATTGATGAAGACAATAAACTCGTTACCACCCCTGCTTATATGCTGGCGCAGTCTATTTTAGATGCCGATGCGGGGATCGAAAAATTGGTTAAAAACGTATTAGCATTAGCTTAAATAGTGAATTACTAAGCCACCGATTATAAAAGTTTATTAACTGAAACATGCAATTTTATTGCTTTAACGCAAAAATTAGACAGTTTTATTGATAAAAACACCAGTGGGCGTTTTATAAATTGTTACACAGAGGTATAATCGGTTTAATTTCCGTCATCTATAATCGTGATTGATCACGTTCAAATCGAAGTGAGCAAGGCAAAATGAAAAAACTATCAGCTGCAGCATTATTAGTGCTAGCAACCACCGCATACGCACAGCCATATGATAACTCTATGACTGAAGATGCGATTAAAAAGCGTTTAGCTCCAGTTGGCGCTGTTTATCTTGAAGGCGAAAAAGCTGCTGTTGCGGCAGCGCCTAGTGGCCCTCGTTCTGGTGAGCAAGTTTACCAAGGCGCCTGTTTTGCCTGTCACGGTACTGGCGCACTAGGTGCACCTAAATCAGCTGATGACTGGGCACCGCGTATCGCTAAAGGTAAAGATGTGTTGCTTGATCATGCTATCAATGGCTTTAATGCGATGCCGCCAAAAGGAACATGTATGGATTGTTCTGATGATGAGATTAGCGCAGCTATTGATTTCATGACATCTAAATAATTTAATTAACCCTCTGATAATTAGGGTGATTATTTAAAAAAGGTCTATTTTTATAATAGGCCTTTTTTTGTTGCTAAAATAATGTTTTAGTGGCAGTTTTAGGGCATTAGTTACTTGACGATCGCAACTAAAAGTGAAATTATACGTTTAATAAACATACAATAATAAAATAATATGATTCATGTCATCGGAAGATAAGGCCGCTAACCTTAGTAAATTAGCGCATCAGAATAAACGTCTCAGAACGCTATTAGAAAAGTATAAGCAATCTCACCACTTACAAAATGCCTTGATTCAATTATCAGAGCAAGCGAGCTCTGTTGCCGAATTAACCTTACTTTATCCCGCAATCCATGACATTTTACAAGCATACCTACCTAGTAAAAGCTTTTATGTAGTACTTGCTAATCAATATACTCATGCTCTTGAGCTTTCTTATTTTTGCGATGAAAAAGATGGTATATCAGTTGCCCTTAATCAAGATAATAGTTTTGAAGAAGGCGCTACAGGCTATGTTTATAGACTTGGCAGAACCACGTGCTTTACCAAGCAAGAAATGCAAAGCGCTGCTCAAAATGGCTTATTTAAAGCGCTTGGCTCACCTGCAGAACATTGGGTAGGCGTGCCTATCTACCAAGAGCAAAATATTATTGGTGTGCTTGCTGCGCAAAGTTACGACAAACAGCAAGACTACAGCAGCCAGCAAGTGCACTTACTCGAAGTAATGTCTTTATATTTAGCGACAGCAATAGAGCGGGTTAAAAAAAGAGAGTTGCTCGAATCCGAAGTAAAAATTCGTACCCGCGCACTGACACAAAGTAATGAGGCATTAAACCTAGAAATTGAACAACGAAAACGCGCACTACAACGCCAACAAATTCTGTTTAAAATATCGGAGTTGGCAACGCAAGCGCAAAACTTAGATGATGCCTATGTAAAAATTCATCAAATAATAAAAACCATTACATACGCAGAAAACTTATACATTGCACTTTATAACAAAGAAACAGGCTGGATCAGCTTCCCATATTGTGTAGATGAATTTAAAGACAACACCGAGCCTAGAAAGTTTGCAAAAGGTTATAGTGAGCTAGTTATTAGCAGCGAGCAAACCCAACTTATTCACCCAAGTAGAGCTAAAGAGCTGTTAGAAAGTGGTGACGTACAACGAAATAACCCAATACCAGAAGAACAAATGGCCACCAGCTGGCTAGGCGCACCACTTAAAACATCGCAAGGCGTTATCGGCCTGATTGCATGCCAAGCGTACAATAATAAACATATTTTTAGTAAAGATGACTGCGAACTTATTACATTTGTTTCGCATCAAATTGCGACAGTTCTGCAAACAAAGTTAGCCACGCAAGCACTTAAATCTAGCCACCAAGAGTTAGAGTATCGCGTTAATGAAAAAACAAAAGCGTTGCAGCAGGCCAACTTACATTTACAAATGCAAATTGATGAGCGTAAAAAAGTAGAACAACAGCTTTATCATGATGCACATCATGACTCATTAACAGGCCTCCCTAATCGCAGCCTGTTTTTAACCCAGCTAGAAAAAACATTGCAGCATTACCATCGCTTTCCAGAGCACCACTTTGCTGTTTTATTTATTGATTTAGATAAATTTAAAGATATAAACGATCAACTAGGGCACCATGCTGGCGATCAATTTTTAATAAGTGTGGCTGATTTATTTTCCCATTGTATTCGTGAACACGACTTGCTCGCCCGCCTTGGTGGTGATGAATTTGTCATTTTGCTTACCCACTTAACAGAGTTACAACAAGCAGAAGATGTGGCTGATCGCATTATTAATATAATGAAAAAGCCATTTTGCAGTAAAGGTACCTGCGTTCAAAGTGGTGCAAGTATTGGTATAACTTACTCAAATTCGAGTTATCAGCATACCGATGAAATTATTCGCGATGCCGATGCCGCTATGTATTACGCTAAAAATGCCGGCCGCGACCGCTATGAGTTGTTCCATCCACTATTAATGCAGACACTAACAAGTGCAGAATCTCCAGCACAGCACCATCTTGATTCACTTCCGATGAGCTTTAGAAGTGCTGATATTATAAACCTTGATGAGCAACAGCAATCAGAGTCACTGTTTGAAGCATTTGGTGAGCACCCTGTATTAGGTTATACCTGTTTTGAAGTGCTGAAAAAGTTTGCAACCGATAAAGAGCAGCACCTCCAAGTTGAGTTAGAGCTATTGCAACACGCTTACGCCCATGCCTTAGCGGCCAATGTGGCCATGGTATTGATGCCTTGCTCAGGGCTACTTTTAGAAGCGCTTGAATTCAATTTATTTACTGAGGTATTAAGTAAGCTGCAAGGGCAAAGCCAACTGTGTTTACTCTTTGACGACCAAGAAATACGTTACGCCTGTGCAACTCAACTAGAAAACCTTAAAAAGCTCTCGCAGCTTGGCTACAGCATTGGCTTAAATAACTTTGCAAAAGACCGCTGTGAGCTAAATGCACTGACCGACATTACCTTCGATTATGTACTCCTTAGCTCAACCTTTAGTAAACGCGTACTGCAACAAGAAAGCTTTAACTTGCAATTACAAGGTGTACTGGCAATCACTCAGCTAAAAGGCATAAAAGTCATTGCCAAAGGCCCTTCTATACTCAACTTTAGAGCCTTGCTTGATAAATACGGACTAAACTTATTTGTTGCTAAGCAGCAAGGCTTATCGCAGCCAATAGAGGCTAATAACAACGCTGCGCAGTCTATTAACTAGGTTTTTTCAGCATAGCCCTTAAGTTAGCGACCCGTGCTTGGCCTTTTTCCATGCGCTCAGCTTGCGAGCTGGGGGCTTTTTTGTTTTCAAACGCTAGGTCATCTTGCGGTAACTCTTGCACAAAGCGACTTAGCTCTGTTTGTGAAGTTTCGCCAAACTGACGACGTATTTTTGCATACGTTAGTGTCAGCTCTTGCTGGGCCCGGGTGATCCCTACGTATGCTAAACGGCGCTCTTCATCTACGTTTTCTTCGTCAATACTTACTTGGTGTGGCAATAACCCCTCTTCCATACCGACCATAAATACGTACGGGTATTCTAAGCCTTTAGATGCATGCAAAGTAAGTAACTGTACCGCATCGGATTCATCTTCTTCCTCATTACGCTCTAACATATCGCGAAGTGTTAGTTTGCTGACTACTTCTGGTAAGGTCATTGGTTCGTTATCGGCATCGCCGGTGAGCATATCGGTGATCCAACGATACAACTCAGAGACGTTTTTCATACGCATTTCAGCTGCTTTGGCACTTGGCGATGACTCATATAAATACGCTTCGTAATTAATATTACGCACTAAGTCTTTTACCGCTTCGAGTGTATCGCTACGCACTGCATTATCTGAAAGCTCAACAACCCAACGTGCAAACCCCGAAAGCGCATTTAAACCACGGCCTTTGAGTCGGTAGCCTAAGTCGTTATCAAAACAAGTGGCAAATAAGCTTTGGTGTTTTTCGTTTGCAAGCGTGCCTAGCTTTTCAAGTGTAACGGTGCCTATTTCACGGCGCGGTGTATTAACTATGCGTAAAAATGCGTTATCGTCGTCTTGGTTAACCAATAAGCGTAAATACGCCATAATATCTTTAATTTCTGAGCGCGAAAAAAACGACATTCCGCCACTAATTTTATAAGGAATGCGGTTACTCATTAATGATTTTTCAAAACCGCGTGCCTGGTGATTACCGCGATACAAAATAGCGTAATCTTTATAGCTGGTGCGCTTCATAAATTTATGAGAAATTATTTCAGCAACAACTCGCTCGCACTCATGCTCTTCATCCCTACAGCCAATCACCTTAATCGGCTCACCGTAACCAAGTTCACTAAATAGCTTTTTTTCGATATCGTGCGGGTTATTAGCAATTAAAATATTTGCAGCTTTAAGAATGCGCTGGGCACTGCGGTAGTTTTGCTCAAGCTTTATGAGCCTAAGTCCGGGGTAATCTTTACTTAACAGTACCAAGTTTTGGGGGCGGGCTCCGCGCCATGAATAAATAGATTGGTCGTCATCCCCTACCACAGTAAAACGCGCTCGCTCGCCTACTAATAACTTAACAAGCTGGTACTGGCTGGTATTGGTATCTTGGTATTCGTCCACCAGCAAATACCTAAATCGTTGCTGCCAACGCTCTCGTGAGGTGGCATTATTACTAAGTAATAAAGTGGGGATCATGATTAAATCGTCAAAATCCAGTGCGTTATATGCTCGCAACTGATTTTGATAACGGGCGTAAAGCTGCGCAAATAACGCTTTTTGCGCATCACGTGCTTCGCGTATGGCTTGCTCAGGCAAAATTAATTCATTTTTCCAGCTGCCTATTTGCATCTTAAGTAGGTTTAGTAGGTCTTTATCTTTTTTAAGCTCGTCTTCGGTTAGCTCACCTAACAGCTGGTTAGTATCTTGGTCATCAAACAGTGAAAAACCTTCTTTAAAGCCAAGTGTTTTGAGCTCTTTTTTTATTATTTCCAAGCCTAATGTATGAAAGGTTGATACCCACAACCCTTTTGCCTCTTGCTTATTAAGTGTTTGTAATACACGCTCGCGCATCTCTTTGGCCGCTTTATTCGTAAACGTTACCGCCGCAATATTACGTGCTTTGTACTCGCACTTTTGCACCAAATAAGCAATTTTGTTAGTGATTACACGCGTTTTACCTGAGCCTGCACCCGCGAGTACTAAACACGGACCACTAATATATTTTACTGCTTCATCTTGTTTTGGATTGAGTTTCATAACGACCATGGAGTTTTAAAAGGCAGCTAATTTTACCGTAACCACAGATACAGGCATAGCCATTAGATTAATTAATTCCATTATGGTGATCATGTATTAAATGCCTTAGGTATAAGGTAATATTAGTCATTATCATTTTAGGGCAACAGCAAGGGACGATTATGATCAATCCAGCAAAACTTGAAGAAATTGCTAAGCAAATCACCAACAACATGCCGCAAGGTGTAAAAAACCTAGCAGATACACTCGAAGGTAAAACCAAACAAGTTTTACAAAATAAGCTGGCTGAAATGGACTTTGTTAGCCGCGAAGAATTTGATGTGCAAAGCCAAGTACTTATTCGTACTCGTGAAAAACTCACAGAGCTTGAAGCAAAAGTTGTGTTACTAGAACAACAACTAAATGCTAAAAATAACGCCGAGTAGCACGTATTTACGTATGTATACTCAGCCAAAAAAAAGCAGCCAAGGCTGCTTTTTTGCTTTTAACTTAAACATTTATCCACTATGTACTAAACAATGCATCTAACACATAGTATTGCAGTGGTTGTTGCTGCGCCAAACTCACAGCACATATTTTTTGCGCCACTTGCTTGCCCGTAATAGGTTTATAACGGTTTAAAAAAGGAAGTTGGGTAATAACAGGTAACACAAATGCACCTATTTGCTCAGCTAAACGTGTATCGCTTCGCTCACCGACTAGGGCCTGTTTACCTTTCGAGGTTAAATTTGCAGCAGTCTGTTTGGTATTTAGGCAAGGCAGAGCCTATGTAGTGTGGTTGCTCCCCATAAATAGGCGATAACGACGTATAAATGCCAAACAGGTGCTGCCCTTCGGGTTCTGCCTAGGGGCCATTTACTCTTTGTTACTCGGTTTTTACTTAGCCCACTAGGTTACAAACCTCGCGCCGCGATTAAATGGCCCCTAGATTGAACAAGTTATAACCCTGAAAGGTCAACAGGCCCTAATAAAGACGGCTGAAATATACTTACTTTTGCAAAGCCCAGCGTTTTTATATGTTGCTCAAGCTCGCCTTTCATTTTTAAGTAAGGGCTGATGCTGTGTGCATTAGCGCCACTTGATGACACCAAGCAATAATGACTCACTGCATTGTTTGCTGCCATTTGCGCCGCAATAAACTGATAATCAAAATCAACTTTACGCTGCGCCGCGATTGAGCCAGCCTGCTTTTTGGTAGTGCCTAAACACGAAAAAAGCACATCCCCTTTAAATAAACTGCAATAGTTAGTTAAACAATCAAAATCAATAACATGATTAGTGAGCTTAGTATGTTTAATGTCTAGCTTACGGCGAGTAATAGCAACCACTTTACAAAACGCAGGGCTTTGCAGTAAAAGCGTTAATAGCTCACTCCCCACAACCCCTGTTGCCCCTATGATTATGGCCGTTTTAGTCATTACTTAAATTACTCGCAACCGGCTTTAGCGAGTACATGTGCAACGGCTTTTTTATACACCTCGGCTTCTTCATCAGCGCAGGTTACAACCGATGATAAGTCGTGTAAGTGGCCGTTCTCTAATCCATATACCCAACCATGAATCGTGAGGTCTTGCCCTTTATCCCATGCATCTTGCACTATGTTTGTTCTACACACGTTTCGTACTTGTTCAATAACGTTTAGCTCAATTAAGCGACTTAAACGCTGTTGCTCACCCATTGCATTAAGCTGCGCTAAGTGTTTTTCTTTTACATCGCCAACATGGCGTAACCAGTTATCGATAAAACCAAACTTGGCGTTATTTAATACCGCTTGTACACCGCCACAGCCGTAGTGTCCCACCACCATAATATGCTTTACTTTAAGCACCTCTACCGCGTACTGCATTACCGATAAACAGTTATGGTCAGTATGCACCACTACATTAGCCACATTGCGGTGTACAAATAGTTCACCTGGTAATAAATCAACAATTTGGTTTGCAGGAACACGCGAGTCGGAGCAGCCAATCCACAAATACTCTGGGTTTTGTTGCATTGATAATATTTTAAAAAACTCAGGATTGGCTTTGGTTGTACGTGCAGCCCAACGTTTGTTGTTTTCGAATAAATTTTTTAGCTTTCTCATTGCATCTCTTATTTAGATTGGGATAGGAATTACACCCCAAAAAAGACAAATAATGAGCGCCTTTTTAGTTGGTGTTTGCAAGAATTAAAATATTGCGAGGAGTTAACTGTTTCTCGCAAAAGGTGCTAACTGAAACATGATAACCTTGCTGTTGCAAATATAAAGCACGATCGAGCACAAGCCAAACTTCTATTGCTCTTCTAAACACATGTCGAACCAGTTCGATTCGCTCTGTTACTTTTTTACGCGCCTTACCTATTAGTAAAAACTTATCGTAATCAGTATCTTGAGGAATAATTAGAGACTTTTTATCACCCGCCCAAGCGCAAAACTGTGCAAACGAGCCAGAAAATACCGCCTTATTAACCGATGGCACGCTTACGTAAAACTGCTCATTAGTAATTGACTTTCGAAGTGCGTCAAACCCTAAGCGCCATTCCACCTCAGTTTTTCGTATTTTAGCTACACGTGAAGGGGCTGTAACTGTCTCTTGCAGCGCCAACTTTAAATCGCGGTGTGTTAAATTCAGCTTACTGGTAAGGGCAAGCTCACTCATTGCATGGTACTTATTATCAGTAAATAAGTGATAACAGCACGGCGAAAAACTAATACGTTTTACCCTAGCGGCGCTGGCGTGTTGCATAAATGTTTGGTGCAGTGCGCCACATGCATGCAGTGCCACCGCATGTGTGTCGGTATTAAAAAAGTGGCTTATATCATCTTCAAGTACATTTGCTTGGCTAAATTGCATCGCTAAACCTTGCTTACGTGCACTGTGCTCTCCTTGCTCACATAGGTGTGCTTGTAGCTCAACACTTCGCACACTTTGCGCCCCGTTATAAGCAAGCATACGCCCTAAGTGGCCTTTGCCCGCGCACCACTCTAAAACAGGTTGCGTTGTAAAAGGCAGTGCTGAAACAAAGTCTTGCAGTTGCTCAAACTTACGCCCTTTAATACCGTTACTTATCCAAAACGGGTATTCACTACGTTGCTGCTGGCTTTTTGGTAAATTGCACAGCTCAGGTAGCTGCTCTACCCCGGCAATAAATGGGCTAAAAAATTGATAAAGCTGTTGTTGATCGTTATCAAGCCTTGCGACATCTTCATCTGATAAGTTATTTAACGCCGCTTGTAGCTCAGGCCAGGGTAATTCATCAAAATCAAATGCTGTACATTGCCAATATTCGCGGGTATTCATTAGCACTGCATCGAGTGCTGCAAACTGCTCAGCTAGGTTCATAACAACTTAAAATAGTAAAAAGACGTTTAATTATACCAGTAGCGCAGAGCAGCATTAAGCGGTTATTTTTTTCCAAGTATTAAACGCAAATAAAGGGGGATCGAAATAATACTCACAATAAAGGCGGCTATTAGCATCCACGACAGTTGTAATTGCTCCGGCTCTTGGTATTTATAAACGAACCTCGCTTTGTGCTCGTCAAATTGGGTTTGCTTAATACCATAATAATCTGCAATTAAGCGCCATTTGGCCATCGACATATTCCCTAATTGAGTCGTCGGCGGCAATATGTAGTCTTTCAATACTTCGGCCTCGTAGGCTAGCTGATGAAAACTTTTATTTGGCGCATACACTTGCTGAGTAATAGCTATGGCTTCATCCATATTCATTAAGGCATAACGCCAACCTTTTAAACTCGCTTGATAAAACTTTTCGACCGTTTGCGGGTGCTTTTTAAGCATTGATTCACTGGTAAATAACACATCACCGTATACATCCATACCATAACGCTGTGGGCATATAAGGCGGTGCGATACCCCTTGCTGAGTCATTAAGTAAGGTTGAGTTGTAATATACACTTGCATTGCATCAAGTTTGTTTTCTTGCCACGCTTGCAGTGCAGGCTCATCGCCTTCAAAAACGTCTAAAGTAGTTGTGTCAATGCCGCTGCGTTTTAGCATGACTAACAACTCGGTACTGTCTTTTTTACTTACTTCGGTAATACGTTTAGCGGTAAAATCGCGAGGGTGAAAAATATCAGAGCTGTCTTTTACCATCCAACAGTACGGGGAAAACTGCAAAATAGCCGCCATTGCAACAAGCGGTTGGCCGTTTACTCTTTGTTGTAAAATACCCGAATGCGCCACCCCAAACTGAGCTTCTCCCGTTGCTACAGGAGTAAAAGTGTCAGGCATTTTAGGGTTGGCTTCGCGTATAGTTACATTAAGTCCGGCGTCTTTGTAGTAGCCTTTTTGCTGAGCCATGTAATAGCCGGCAAACTGAAATTGGTGGGTCCATTTAAGTTGTAAAGTGACTGATTCTTGAGCCATTAGCTGGCTGCAAAAAGGCAAGCTTGCAAGTATTAATCCTTTAATAAGCAACTGAGTGTTCCAAATAGTAGTCATTAGGTGTAACTATATTTAAAACACACAATAAAGCAAGCATGCAAAGGCGCATACTTGCTTATGAAGCCTTAAGCTGAGGCTATGTTATCAACGTTTGAGCTTTGTGGCTGAGAGGTTAAAAACTGCGTAAAACACGGGTTATGTGTTTCGTCTTGCACACTGTAACCTAAGCGCTTTAAGTGCTCGTTAAACATCTCAAATTGGCTAGGCTCAATAGCAAAGCCCGCCAGTACATTTCCGATTGAGCCACCATGATTACGGTAATGGAACAAAGTAATATTCCAATTGCTACCTAGGGTATCTAAAAAGCGTGCTAGAGCGCCTGGGTATTCTGGAAATTCAAACCGTAATAACCTTTCGTGCAACTGCTCAGGTGCTTTGCCCCCTACCATATAACGTACATGTAATTTTGCGAGCTCATTATCTGATAAATCGCAAAATGGGTAGTCGTTGTTAGTTAGGTCCTGTTTTAGCTCGCTGAGTTCTTGCTCACCTTGGCGCAAGGCTATACCCACAAATATTTGCGCTTCACCGGGGCCTGCATAACGGTAGTTAAACTCAGTAATAGCACGGCCACCTAAAGAGGTGCAAAACTGCTTAAAGCTGCCTTTTTCTTCTTTAATGGTTACCGCAAGTAACGCTTCGTTTTTTTCACCAAGCGCGGTGCGCTCTGCAACATAACGTAAGCGGTCAAAGTTTAAGTTAGCTCCCGAAAGCACCGCTGCTAAATGCAGCCCTTTTAATCCAGATTGTTGGCTCCATTTTTTAAGCCCTGCGGTGGCAAGCGCACCTGAGGGCTCCGAAATTGCGCGAGTAGAGACAAAAATATCTTGCATGGCTGCACAAATTTCATCGCCACCGACAGTTACAACTTCATCGCAAAATTTTTGCGCTAGGCGAAATGTTTCACTGCCAATAATTTTAACCGCTACGCCATCGGCAAAACTGCCAACACGGTCAAGCTCTACTGGCTCACCCGCTTTAAGCGCAGCTTGTAAACACGCGCTTTCGTCGGCTTCTACGCCAATCACTTTTATATCGGGACGTAATGATTTGATATAAACCGCCATGCCAGCAAGTAAACCACCACCGCCAACAGGGATAAATACCGCATCAAGCTCATTGAGTTGCTGCATAAGCTCGCGAGCCACTGTGCCTTGCCCCACAATTACGTCAGGGTCATCAAAAGGCGGTACAAATACACCATTACGTTGCTCTGTTAATTCAAGAGCGTGTGCTTTTGCTGCATCAAAATGATGGCCATGTAAAACCACTTCACCGCCCAGTGCACGTACCGCACTAACTTTTATTTCAGGCGTAGTAACAGGCATAACAATAGTGGCTTTATGGCCAAGGTGTGAAGCACTAAGCGCCACACCTTGCGCATGGTTACCCGCCGAAGCCGTAATAACCACGGACCCTTTAGGTAACTTGTTTAATTTATTATAAGCACCGCGTAGCTTAAACGAATACACAGGCTGTTGATCTTCACGCTTTAACCAAACATGGTTGCCTAATTTATCACTGAGGTCGCGCATTTCGCTCACCTCAGTCACTTTAGCGAGCGGTTCCATATTGGCTTGAATAATAGCGCGAAAATAATCGAGCTCTTGAGAAACCATAATTAGCTAAGCTCCTCCAGTTTGGCTAAATCACGTACTGCGCCTTTATCGGCACTGGTTGCAAGTAATGCATACGCTTTTAATGCCGATGATACATAGCGGTCACGATCAAGCGGCTTATACGCTTGTTTGCCACGTGCTAATTGCTTTTGTTTTCGCGCTTCCAGCTCTTCATCACTTAATGCAAGGGTAATCTCACGTGAAGCAATATCAATGATAATTTTGTCGCCATTTTCAACATATGCAATAGCGCCGCCACTTGCCGCCTCTGGCGATACGTGGCCGATTGATAAACCAGAGGTGCCGCCCGAGAAACGGCCATCGGTGATCAAGGCACATTTTTCAGCAAGGCCTTTTGATTTTAAGTAGCTCGTTGGGTAAAGCATTTCTTGCATGCCAGGGCCGCCTTTAGGACCTTCGTAGCGAATAACCACGACATCACCGGCTTTAACTTCATCGTTTAAAATGCCTTCTACTGACTCATCTTGTGACTCATAAACCACAGCGGTGCCTTCAAAATGAAGCATTTCGTCAACAACACCTGCACTTTTAACAATACAACCATCAACTGCTAAATTTCCTGAAAGTACAGCTAAGCCGCCATCTTGCCTAAAGGCGTATTCAACACTGCGAATACAGCCGTTTTCACGGTCGTTATCACCTTCATCCCAACGACACTCTTGGCTCATCGCTTTGGTCGTGCGAATACCAGCAGGACCTGCACGATAAAACTTTTGTGCAGCTTCGTTGTTTGGATCCGTAGCATCCCATTTTTTAACAAGCTCACCCATTGTCATACCTGCAACATGGTTTACTGATAAATCAACTAAACCAGCTTTGCCAAGCTCACGTACTATTGCCATCATGCCACCAGCGCGGTGTACATCTTCAATATGGTATTGCGCTGTAGCAGGCGCCACTTTACATAAAAACGGCGTTTTACGAGATAGCTCGTCAATGTGCGACATATCAAAATCTACACCGGCTTCTTGTGCCGCTGCTAATAAGTGCAATACGGTATTAGATGAACCACCCATGGCAATATCAACCACCATAGAGTTCATAAAGGCTGTTTTGTTTGCAATTGCGCGTGGTAGTACGTCGTGATTATCTTTTTGATAGTACTCGCGGCATAAATCAACAATGCGGGCGCCTGCTTCTACATAAAGCTGCTTACGATCTTTGTGGGTTGCAAGCGTTGTACCGTTGCCCGGTAGCGCAAGACCAATAGCTTCTAATAAACAGTTCATTGAGTTGGCAGTAAACATACCTGAACACGAGCCACAAGTAGGACATGCAGAGCGCTCTACTTGCTCTGAATCGGCATCACTGACTGTTTCATCAGCGCCTTTTACCATGGCATCAACTAAGTCGAGTTTAATATCGATGTTAGCCAGTTTGGTTTTACCCGCTTCCATTGGGCCGCCCGATACAAAAATAACAGGTATATTTAAACGTAGCGCTGCAAGCATCATCCCTGGGGTGATTTTGTCACAGTTAGAAATACAGATCATTGCATCGGCGCAGTGGCCGTTTACCATGTACTCAACCGAGTCGGCAATTAAGTCGCGTGAAGGCAGAGAATAAAGCATGCCGCCGTGGCCCATTGCAATGCCGTCATCAATAGCAATGGTATTGAATTCTTTTGGCACACCGCCCGCTTGGGTGATGGTTTCAGCCATTAGCTCACTAAGCTGATTAAGGTGTACGTGCCCTGGCACAAATTGCGTAAACGAGTTAACTACAGCAATAATAGGTTTACCAAAGTCGGTGTCGGTCATGCCTGTTGCGCGCCATAATGCACGTGCGCCTGCGCGTTTACGTCCTTCAGTTGTTGTTGCACTTCTTAATTTAGCCATAGTTACCTCTGTTTTGCCGCTGCGTAAGCGGGCATTCCTCATTCTAAAAATTGTTGAGTTACTGAAGGTTATACTCAGTAACGCGTAAATGTGTTTCGTTGGCAGTTACACTGCTTGTTGCTGTAAATTTTCTAAGCTGATTTCTTTCACGTCTACCAACTTGTTTAGCTGGCTGGTTAATAGATGAATAGGCTTATCGCTATCGACCGTCATTGCTATCGTATAATGAGCTTCATCTGTATTAAGCTGAAAATGCGTAAGGTCAAAACCACGGTGACGCACAACACGTAAAAAGCGCTCCACCGCAATACTTTGATTTTTAAGTGCAATCGTTAAGCTGTGTTTCATTGTGCTTTCTCCGTAATCATTTCGTCATTTGCAGCCCCAGGTGGTACAAGCGGCCATACGTTTTCTTTATCGTCTATACAGGCATGTAAAATATACGGGCCCTTGCTATTAACTAATGCTGTTATTGCATCGTCAACTTCGTTGGCTTTGGTGATCGTTTGCCCAGGAATACCAAATACTGCGGCTAATTGAACAAAATCAGGGTTATCTGACAGGTTTGTTTCCGAGTAACGACCTTCAAAAAACAGCTCCTGCCATTGACGAACCATACCTAAGCGTTGGTTATCTAATATCAGTATTTTTACCGGTAAATTATTACGGCGAATAGTGGCAAGCTCTTGAATATTCATCATGATTGAGCCATCACCCGACACCGTTATAACAAAATCGTCTGGGCGTGCTACTTGCGCGCCAATAGCAGCTGGTAAGCCAAAGCCCATAGTACCTGCGCCACCACTACTTAAATGATTGCTTGGGTGGTTAAATTTCATATGTTGCGCCACCCACATTTGGTGCTGGCCCACATCGCAGCACACTACGCCAGTTTTTGGCATATGCTGGCTTAATTGGTTCAATAAATACGGGGCAAATACTTTTTCCCCCGGGTAGTCGTAACGCCATGCATGCTTTTCGCTCATGAGTTTATTTGTATCGCACCATGCTTTAGGTGTTACAACACACTCAAGTGCGGGTAATGAGGTTTTTAAATCAGCAATTAAAGACGCTTTAGCGGGTTTGCGTTTACCTACTTCGGCCGCATCAATGTCTAAGTGGATTACTTTTGCTTTGGCAGCAAATTTAGCTAAGTTACCGGTTACGCGGTCATCAAAGCGAGCGCCTATACATACAAGCACATCGCACTCTTGTACTGCTATATTAGCTGCTTGAGTGCCGTGCATGCCCAGCATTCCTAAGTAATGTTCGTAATCAGGTAATACACTGCCTAGCGCTTTTAATGTTGATACCGCT
The DNA here is from genome assembly GCF_005886915.1 of Pseudoalteromonas sp. S3776. NCBI lineage: Bacteria > Pseudomonadati > Pseudomonadota > Gammaproteobacteria > Alteromonadales > Pseudoalteromonadaceae > Pseudoalteromonas > Pseudoalteromonas sp. S3776. The sequence goes on from NZ_PNCU01000013.1 coordinate 27,230, forward strand.
GGCATTTGTGTTTTATTTAAAAACTGCATTAACTCATTTTGCGCATCAGCGGCTTGCACACCACCCCCTACATACGCGACAGGCTGCTTTGCCTCACTTAATAGCTGATTTGCAATGACCACTTGGTTTAGATCAAGCTGGGGTAAATATTCATCAGCGGCTAACCACGGTTTAAAAGGCACTTGCGCCATTTGAATATCTTTTGGAATATCTACAAGCACTGGGCCTGGTCGACCACTTTGCGCTAAGTGCATCGCTTCTTGCAGTACTTCGGCTAAGTCTTCTGGACGCTCTACCATATAGCTGTGTTTTGTACACGATAGTGACATACCTAGTACATCGACTTCTTGAAATGCATCTGAGCCAATAGCGGCAGTGGGTACTTGGCCGGTAATTGCTAACAATGGTACTGAGTCCATCATCGCATCGGCAAGTGCGGTTATTAAGTTAGTAGCACCTGGGCCTGAAGTAGCAAAACAGACACCTAATTTGCCTGTGCTGCGAGCATAGCCTACAGCGGCAAAGCCAGCACCTTGTTCGTGGCGAGTAAGGTAATGCTTTACAGGCGCACCATACAGCGCATCGTAAATGGGCATAATAGCTCCGCCAGGGTAGCCAAATACTTCATTTACGCCGTGCTTGGCTAATAAATCGATTGTTAGTTCTGCGCCTGTCATTAATTAATCCTCATTCCTCAGTGACAACCCAATTACCAGCTTATTTAAAACTTATAGCTAAAATCTTTAAAACTTTGTGCTTAAAACTAAAAAGCCCTCCGAACGGTTAGGTGCGGAGGGCTTTTTAATGCTTAAGTTTATAGCACTACGAAGCCCTCGCGGGAATAATCACCACGATAATAATCAGGACTAGGTTAAGTGCATTTGTAAGCATGTAATTAATACCAAAATGTGTTCATTTGTTACGAAGTAATACTCTTCGCTCTGTATTTGTATTTGTACCGCGCTGAGGCGAGTAAGTCAACACCAAACTTAATTCAACAAAAGTGTGAAAATTGACTTTAAAAGGATTTAAAATTCAGAATAAAAGGATCAATTGAAAAATTTATACCTTAATTTGCATCAAGTAAATTCACTAACCACATAATAGCCATATAGGGCTTGATTAATTTTTGATACATTGCAGTACAAATAGCAGCACAGCACGGTAAATAACTTAAAACTTCACTAATCGGGCAGGGTTAACCCACTAGCGCTATTACATTCTGCTTAATCACATTCAGTCCGCTTATATATGGCTCTTAGTGCAACTAAACTCAAAAGCGCATTTAAAAGTGTTTAATATAACCAAATAGGTTTATTAAAGCGCTTTAATTTAAGCTAGTATTTATGCAATTCAATTAAATTTAAGGACAAACCATGCAAGCCCTCACTCGAATTAGTCAGTTTTTTATACTGGCACTTTTTATAGCAACTAGTTTTAATAGTGTCGCAGCGCCGGCACTGTTCAAAGTAGAAAAAAACGGTACTAGCTCTTACTTGTTTGGCACGGTTCATGTGGGTGACGCTAGCATGAAAGGTTTACCAGAAAAAATAACGAAAGCTATAGATCAAAGCGAGCAAGTTATTGTTGAAGTAGATATTAGTAAACTCACACCACTGCAAATGCAGCAGCGTTCAATGCCCTTTATGATGCTTAAAGATGGCAAAACATTACAAACAGAACTATCAAAACAAAACTACAATAAGCTTAAAGAGTACTTTGCTAAAAAATCGATTGATATAGCTATGTTTAATGGCCTAAAGCCTTGGGCTGTAATGGTAACCATGATGCAAATTGAATTTCAAAATGCAGGGTTTTCCGACCAAACAGGTATAGACAAGCAAGTACTTGCTTACGCTAAAAAGCAAAATATCACGATTGGAGAGTTAGAAACGCTAGAGCAGCAACTGCAAATGTTTGATGGTATGGCGCTATTAAGCAACGAAATGATTGAAGAAACCTTTGAGCAGCTTGCCGATATTAACACCTACTTTATCAAGCTCGTAAACGCGTGGAAAAATGGTGATATGGAAACCCTTACCGAGTACTACAACATGAGTTTTGACGATAGTAATTATGGTGAAATAAGCGAGCAAGTAATGCTAGTTAATCGTAATAATAAATGGGTGGAGCAATTAGTGCCTCGCTTGGCTAACGAAAAACTCTTTATTGCGGTAGGTGCACTTCACTTGCCAGAGCAACACGGTTTAATTAAACAGTTAACTGATGCAGGCTTTACTATTACTCGCCTATAAAGTGATGCTAAAGGTTGGGCATAATAAGCCCAGCCTTTAATTAAAATCTTCCATTTTTAAGTAATTCTCTATTCCTTTAATTTTGTCTGCCGCATGGTGATTCACGTAAATCACAGTACTTGTTTTGGCGGCACACACTTTCTCGATTAATACTAACACCCGCTGCCTATTTGCTTCATCAAGCCCTAGGCAAGGCTCATCTAAAATAAGTAACGTGGGGTGTTTTATCATGGCGCGTACAATTAATAGCATGCGCTGATCGCCATACGAAAGTTGCGTAAATGGGCTATTTTGTTTATCGCTTAACCCAATCAGCGCTAACCATTGCTTAGCTGTATTTACCTGTGACTCTGTTGGCTTTTGATATAAGCCAATGCTGTCAAAAAACCCTGAAATAACCGTATTAAGCGCTGAAATACTTACTCGATAATCCATATGCAGCGCATTTGATATAAAGCCAATATGCTGTTTTATATCCCAAATACTTTCACCCGTACCACGGTTAAATCCAAATACTTCAATATCGTTGCTATAGCATTGAGGGTTATCGCCGGTTATTAAATTTAATAAGCAGGTTTTACCTGAGCCATTTTTACCACTTAATTGCCAGTGTTGATGTTTATTAATTTGCCAAGTGAGGTTTTTAAATACATCAACCCCAGCGTAGCTCACCTTAGCATTAGTAAGCTTAACCAATGTATCGGCGGTATACTCTGCTCGGGCTTGGGGGTCATCCGGTTGAGGTATTTCTAAAGTGGTATGAGTTAAATGCAGTAGTTTGAGCAAATCAGCACGCTGCTCTGCAGTTGGCTTATTGAGTACTTGCTGCAACTGCCCCTGATTTACATAACCGTAGTGAGTAATAAAGGGCGGAATTTCATCAAGCCTATTTAACACAAACACAAAGTTAATTGTTGAGCTAAGTGTTACTAATAAAGTGTTTAGCACCTCACACGAATGTTTATCTAAGCCGTCATATGGCTCATCTAGCACCACTAAATCAGCATCACTACTCAACGCATTTATAAGAAGGAGTTTACGGGTTTCGCCGGTAGAGAGATCCCTAAAATTCCTCTTTAAAAGGGCGCTGTAATTAAAAGCATCTATTAGCTTTATGCGTAGCTCACGGTTGTAACTAGCATTTTGAGGAAAAATAAAATCTTTTACTAAGCTGTGGTGTTCATGTTCAATTTCATGCTTGATTAACTGCTTTTGCACATCAGATGACACAAGCTGCGTGTTATTAAATGTACTTTTAAAAGTACCACTTTGCTGCTTAGCCTCTCCCGTTAATGCGGCGCTCAATGCCGATTTACCTGCACCATTAGCCCCTAATAATAGCCAGTGCTCGCCAGCATTCACTTGCCAACTTAAGTCATTAATTGTGTAGCGGCTTTTACCTTGCCCCTGTAAATAACCATTAAATTGTTCAAATACAATACTTTGCACAATACTGCCTTCACCATAAGTTAAATAAACAACTTAACGTATAGTAAATTACTTTAGCAAGCGTATTTAATTGCGTATTAATTTATTTCATTAGCTATGCAAACATTTACCAATGCATCAGCCACTGCCTGCTTACTTATGGGTTTATGAATATGCTCACTCGCGCCATATTCATAAATTAAGTCCATGTCTTCGGCTGAGGTATTTGCGGTAACCACTATGATGGGCATGGTTTTATTTAGCTCTTTGCGTATTTTTTTAGTTGCTTCAAAGCCATCCATTATCGGCATGTTTAAGTCCATAAAAACCACATCATAGTCAGTTTTAGATACCTTTTCACAGGCTTCTAGGCCATTTACAACGCATTCATAGTCCACGCCCAACGTTTTTAAAATACGTGTGAGTAACAAGGTATTTAATTCGTTGTCCTCAACTACAAGGCAAAATAGCTTTTTTTCGACCCCTTTTTCTGTTTGTTTATTGGTAATCTCAATTGGTAAATTGAGCGTAACGTGTGCACCGTGCATTGCATTGTTTTTAAATGCGAGCGTGCCATGAAGGGCTTTAACAACATACTGCGCCCGTGTTAATCCTGTTCTTAACCCTTGAAAGTGGTTAGTTTGCTTAAATGAATCAAACTCCAGTTCGGTTATTTCATTAGCAAAACCACACCCACTATCGCTGACTGTTAAATGTAACTGCGAGCTTTGCATGTGTGCTGCAACTTCAACTTTCCCCTTCTGCGTAAACTTAATAGCGTTGCTAATTAGCTCGGTTAATACATGCTGTAAGCGCTGATGATCTAACTTGCAAAAACAATTAAGGGAATCATCAAAATGAGTAATTAACTTAAGCCCCTTTTGCTGCGCTGCGTATTCATACGCTAACACCACTTTGTTTATTGACTCTAGAAGGTTTTCGTTTTTAAGAATTGGTGCCCACTTACCCGTGCTGAGTGCTTGTAAATCTTGTAGCTCATCTAACATAGATAAAAGTCTGAGAGCGCAGTAGCTTGCTTGCGTTTTAATATTTTGCTGCTCGGCATTGATGGTGAGCTCATCTATCGATGTAATTAAGCCTTGCAACGGGGTTCTAAACTCGTGGCTTGCTCTAGCAATAAAGTGCTCTTTGTTTTGGCTCATTTGCGCTACAAAGTCTTTTTGTTTTTGAAGAGCGACCAAAGTGCGCTCTACCTCTTTTTCCATCGGCATAAACACAAACCTTAGCTCAATAAGCAGTAACACCATGGCCAGTAGCCAACATAACAGCTCTAAATTAGACACGCGGTTAACTTTTTTTAATGCATGCTGTTCAAATAAGGTCACTGCACGGTCAAGTTTGGCAAGTAGGTTTTCTACATGTGCTACGCTGAGCACCTGTGTGTCTATTTCTCCTTTTTGGTATAGCAACCAACTAGCCTGGGTAATAAACGTATTCACTTCGTTATCGAGATTAGCTGGTTCAGAGAAATATAACTTTACTAATTCTGGCGTTAGGTAGCGATAACTGTCGCCTTGCTTTGTAAGCAATACCGCATGAGCTGTTTTGAATTGGGAGAGAGATTGCTCGAGTGAAGAGGTGTGGGTAGCCACATCGATTCGAGACGAAAGCAGTGCATTACTATGCCAAGCAATTTTTTGCGAGAGCATACGCTGCTTACCCGCCATATTAATTATTTTAGCGTCGTACTTTTGTACAGAAAAACCATACTGCAGCAATAAGGCTGAGCCACTTATTAATAATGCTATAGCGATTAACGCCCATCGGTAGCGCTGTCTCAGATTGGCAATTATTTTAAACATACAAGGCCGCTTTTTATTTTAAGTGTAGCCTATATATACAAAACTCAACATCAGCTTTAGTAATTATATAAATAAAAAGCCCAGTAAATTACTGGGCTAAATGTATTACATTGGGCGCAAATCTCTCATTAGAGAGCGCTACGATTATCGATTTTCTAAGCGGTTATAATCGAACATACCAAACTCTACACCGCGATAATCTTTAGCTACCTTATGCAGTATGTCGCTGTATTTCCAAAATTCGGGGTGTGAACGGCGAATACCAAATCTTACTTTTAAAGCGGCATAATCAGCTTCAATTTGCATCATAGGTAATAGCTGTGCAAATTCACCCACTTCATTTTGATCATTTAAATACCAAATAGCCGCAGGGTAATCGCCAATAAAGCCTGGCACTAGGGTGGCGGTATCTTCATCATAAGCGCGCTGACCATCTTCATTTAATAAGCTGGAAATATTGTAATGCGCGTTGTGGTGAATAAGCGTGTAAGCTTTATGTGAAGCATCGTCTTGCTTAACCAAAATATACGATAACTGCGGTAATAAATTTATCGCTTTAGCGGGCATATTGTTTAGTGCATTTAATGGCGAGGGTACTTTTGTGTAGTCGTAGTGCTCACTCAGTACTGGCGCTAAAGTTTGCTTAACTAAACCATACAGCTCATGCTGTGGATCATCCGTTTTATATTCAATACCGCTAGGTTGGCTAAACTCTCGGTTGTTTTTAAAAAACTTAGATAAGCTTGGTGGCGACTTTCTATACCAACTCTTTTTAATTTGATGGCGCTTAGCTTCAGGTAATAACGCTAAAAAGTTTTGCTCCCCTTCTAAACGTAAAAAGTCCATGTACAAACGGGTCACTAATTGGTGGCCGATATTTCCATAGACATCAAAGCCAGCAACAAGTAGGTAATGAATACGCTCAAACAACGCATAGTCTAAAACCCACATAGTTTTAGGCTCTTGCCCAATAAACCCTTTTACTACAGTAGCACTATCAAAATGGCGAAATATGGTAAGCGCAGCATTTTTGTTATGGCCTTCACCTTTCCATAATAGGTCGGTGGTTAAATGCTCTCCATTTTTAAACATTTCGTTAGCAAGCTTAACTTTAGCCTGTAAGTACTTTTTCTCGCGCACTGAATATTTAACCCAGTTGGAGATAGGCAATGCATTGCTTTCCTCTGCTGCAGGCAGCTCAAGTGCCTCTTCATGTTGTAATAACATATCTTCAACAGCGGGCGTCGCGACTTTTTTCGGATCTGCAAAAGCCACCCAAAAGTGATCGTTAATCACATTAAGTGCTATTTGCCCCCGACACACAGGCCCCTTAATAAAGCCCATTATGATTAGCTCAGCTTCATCAAGCATAAACTGATACTTAGCATCAATAGGGATCACTTCAAACGTTTTAAAAGGGTTAGATGCTGATTTAGGCTCGTAACTAGGCATTTTAGTTACCGTATACTCAGGGGCAATAAATTGCTCATAAATACGTGCAAGCTTGGCGTCATCAAGCCTTAATGGCAAATGTGTTTTTGATAAAACGGTTGAGCGATCTTGTAATAAGCGATAGTAAACACGACTCACTTTTGGATCATCATATGGTCGGCGCGTATTAATTAGCTTAATTTCTTCGCCTGGCGGCGTACTTGAGCGAACGAGTTTAAAAAAGTTCTGAGGGTTATCAGAATCAAAGTAAATATGGGCTAAAAACCAGTGCTCGTAAATATAACGTGCAGCTAATTGGTATTTTAAGCTGTCTTGATTTAAAAAAGCTTCCCAGTTTTTAACGTTTGTTAGCTCGGTTTCGGTGGGCGGTTTAATATGCGCCATTTTTCCACCCTCTTTGAGCCACTTTTGTAAATGATAAAACTCTTTACTAGACACCCCTGGTAAACCGTAAGGCATGCCGCCGTGAGGCTGCTCAGCTGCTAAACGATCAAATTCGCCAATAGTCGCGCATGTTTGCGAGCGACTAAGCGAAAAATCAAACTCATCGTCAAGAATTTCGTTCTCTGGCAAAGGTGCACTTTGTTTAAGTACTAATGAATTAAACAATACCCCACCTGCAAGGTTTGCTTCTGGGGTTTGGTTACGTTCATTAAGGACCGGAGTAAACCCTTTTTTACGCCATTGCTCTGTACTCGTTGCATCAAATAATAACCGGTTTGGCGTACTTGCTAACAACCGTGTACCATCATAAACCAGCTCTTTGCTCAGCCCCCTATCTATCCCTTCAGGCGAAGAAAGTTTTAACTGGCAAGGCGCATCATAACAGCCATGACACACCACACAACGTGTATCAAGTACTGGCTTTACGTTTTGTAAAAACTCAGCACCAGCACCGGTATCGTGCGGCACAATTCGCTGCTGTGTTTGTTCATTACCAAATAAATCATTGTAGTGGGCATTACCTAAATAAGCACACCCACTGAGGATAATAAGGACGAGTGTGCTGATCAGTATTTTTTTCATTCTTCGTCCTCATCAGTGAGGTCGAAGGTTGGCATCATGTCCATTTGCGGAGAGACAAAAGTCTGGTTGTCCTGGGTATTTAACACCACACTTAGCAGTGGGCCGTGGGTCAGCGTTATTTGTGCATCGTGCTCGTGATTTAATACTCCATTAAATTCACTACTATGCAGCTCAAGTGAATACTCTTTTAAACTAATAGCAATACTGCTATCGGGTGCTGGGTTTTGGCATATCTGCGTCAGTAGCTCATCATTAAGAGCGAAGGAAATGTCTAAATCAGGCTTTTCTACATCTCGCTCACTAAGCGACTCATTTAAAATAAATAACGGTAAGGTTAATTTACTGTCTTGTTCAAATTCCATTATGCTCTCTTGCTAACTGACGGTGTAATTACCCGTCATTATAGCAAAAAAGAACATAATTACTGCGCCTAAATCACCACACTAAAGTTTAAAATTTAGCCGCAAACGTTGCTGATAGTTAAGTTTTAATATTATCCATTGCCGATTCAATGATAGAAAAAACAGCGCCTTGAGGGTCGCAAATAACACTAAAACGCCCTACATCAGGAATATCTGTAACAGGTACGCACACCTGCCCTCCAAGGCTCGCCACTTTTTTTACATAGCTATCGCAGTTATCTACAGCAAAGTAAATCATCCAGTGAGGAGGGACGTCTTGAGGCCATTCATCAGTCATTTGTAGCATGCCCGCTACAGGCTTGCCCGCAACTAAAAACAAGGTGTAATCCATCCCCTCCATTGGCTTTATTTCGCTTTGCCAGCCCAGTAGTTCACAATAAAAATGACGACTCGTTTCACTATCGCGCGTTGCCATTTCATGCCAATAAGGCGTGTTGAGCTCGCAAGGACGCTTACACCCTATATGCTCTTTACCTTGCCATAACGCCACCGTGGCACCCGCAGGATCCTTTAGCATTAACATACGTCCCGCATCCATCACATTATGCGGGCCCGCTATAATTTTAGCGCCGAGCTCTTGCGCCTTCATTGCACATGCATCAACATCATCCACTGCAATATAGGTCAACCAGTAGCTAGGTATGGAATCAGCCACTTGCTCTTTAGGCATTTGATACATGGCTGCAATATCGTCACCTTGCTTTTGTAGCATAGTGTAATACTCATCATCGCCAATGGGTTGATCGTCACTTCCCCACTCAAACAACGCAGTATAAAAAGCCTTCCCTTCTTGCCAGTTGTGAGTACACAGTTCAGCCCAGCAAAATACACCTTGTGGATAGTTATTTTTATTATTCATTGTCCATTTCCTGTTGTAAATTTAAGCCATTTTTAGCTTAGGCTAATACCGTGTAAGTGTCGATAGTTATTCACTGAATAAGCCCCCTTACACACCAGTGACCACTTCCACTTGGGATTTGTAAAGCCGACCCAAACATTATTTACATTAACGCCAAGCAGCTAAAAGCTGATAGCTAAAAACTAATCACTTTTATTCAGGCATTAAGAAAACCGAGGCTAAGCGCGGGTTTTGTAGTAATAATTAGCTAGGCTAATTATTACTCATTGAACGTTGCTACAAAGCACCTACCCTAAGGTAAGAGCGCCACCTTCACATGACTTAAATCTCAGGCATTAAAAAACCCGAAGCTAAGCTCGGGTTTTTTTAGTATTAATTAGCTAGGCTAATTATTACTCTACGATAGTTACTACAAAGCACCTACGCCTAAAGGTGACAGCGCCACCTTCACATGACGTAAATCTCAGACATTAAAAAACCCGAGGCTAAGCTCGGGTTTTTTTAGTATTAATTAGCTAGGCTAATTATTACTCATTGAACGTTGCTACATAGCACCTACGCCTAAAGGTAACAGCGCCACCTTCACATGACATAAATTACAGGCATTAAAAAAGGCCACCTAAGTGACCTTTTTTTAACAATTAACTTAAACGTTAATTATTACTCTACGATAGTTGCTACAAAGCACCTACGCCTAAAGGTGACAGCGCCACCTTCACATGACGTAAATCTCAGACATTAAAAAACCCGAGACTAAGCTCGGGTTTTTTAATATTAATTAGCTAGGCTAATTATTACTCTACGATAGTTGCTACAACACCAGCACCTACAGTACGGCCACCTTCACGGATAGCGAAACGAAGACCTTCGTCCATCGCGATTGGCGCGATTAGAGTTACTGTCATCTTAACGTTATCACCAGGCATTACCATTTCTACGCCTTCTGGTAACTGTACGTCACCTGTTACGTCAGTTGTACGGAAGTAGAACTGTGGACGGTAACCTTTGAAGAATGGAGTATGACGACCACCTTCATCTTTAGAAAGTACGTATACTTCTGAAGTGAATGTAGTGTGTGGCTTGATTGAACCAGGCTTAGCTAGTACTTGACCACGTTCAACGTCTTCACGCTTAGTACCACGTAGAAGTGCACCAATGTTCTCACCAGCACGACCTTCGTCAAGAAGCTTACGGAACATCTCAACACCAGTACAAGTAGACTTAGTAGTCTCTTTGATACCAACGATTTCAACTTCGTCGTTCACGTTGATGATACCAGCTTCAACACGGCCAGTTACAACAGTACCACGACCTTGGATTGAGAAAACGTCTTCGATAGGCATGATGAATGGCTTATCGATGTCACGCTCTGGCTCTGGAATGTAAGAATCTAGTGCTTCTGCAAGCTCAACGATCTTGTCTTCCCACTGCTTTTCGCCTTCAAGTGCTTTAAGAGCAGAACCTTGAATTAGTGGTAAGTCATCACCTGGGAAGTCGTACTCAGAAAGAAGTTCACGAACTTCCATTTCTACTAGCTCAAGTAGCTCTTCGTCGTCAACCATGTCACATTTGTTCATGAATACAACGATGTAAGGTACGCCAACCTGACGAGAAAGTAGGATGTGCTCACGTGTTTGTGGCATAGGGCCGTCAGTCGCAGCTACTACTAAGATAGCGCCGTCCATTTGAGCAGCACCGGTGATCATGTTTTTAACATAATCGGCGTGTCCAGGACAATCTACGTGTGCGTAGTGACGAGTTGGTGTATCGTACTCAACGTGAGAAGTTGAGATTGTGATACCACGCTCGCGCTCTTCTGGAGCGTTATCGATTGATGCGAAATCTTTAGCAACACCGCCGTATACTTTTGCAAGTACATTAGTGATTGCTGCAGTTAGTGTAGTTTTACCGTGGTCAACGTGGCCGATTGTACCAACGTTTACGTGCGGTTTTACGCGTTCAAACTTTTCTTTTGC
>NZ_PNCU01000129.1:0-428 GCF_005886915.1 Pseudoalteromonas sp. S3776
ACAGGTCTAGGGCTACTGCTTCCCTTGCAAGTGAGTAAACAACAACTAAGCTGGCACTATAAAATAGCGCATAAGCGCCATGAATACACAGTGCAAATAATGTTTAACCCTAAGCAAACTGAACGCCAGCGACCTCAGTGACTATTATACTGTGTGCAGCTTTACGCACACAATATAGAAACTCACCATCAGGCTTTAAGCCGAGTAAATAGGGTTAACTTCCACCTTAGTCAGAACTGAGTTAGCGATAAAGCATAATTCGTGTGCTTGATGATGTAAGGCGCTGATCTGCGCATCAGAGACGACGACGTTCTCCCCCAAAATCACCAAAGGCTTTAACAGCACATGCGTCATCGCTTTTTTTCCGTTCGCATCTATTGCCAAAGTACCGATAGCATTATCCAGATAAGATTCAACGACCCATTTTT
>NZ_PNCU01000130.1:0-310 GCF_005886915.1 Pseudoalteromonas sp. S3776
TTTAAAATGTTTTTTTGTCTTTTTTCTTTTTAATGTATTTTTCACAATGTTCATTTCTACATCCTTTAATTATTTGTATTGTTCAGAGATCCAATCACGATATGAACCATCCATCACAGCCAGCCACCAGGCTTCATTATTCAAATACCATTCAACGGTTTTACGAATGCCTGTTTCAAAGGATTCTTTCGGCTCATAGCCCAATTCAGTACGTGTTTTAGCAGCATCAATGGCATAGCGACGGTCATGACCAAGGCGGTCTTTAACGTATTCAATCAAGGATTCGGAATTGCCTGCAATAGCCGATTTT
>NZ_PNCU01000131.1:0-324 GCF_005886915.1 Pseudoalteromonas sp. S3776
GGGGGGGGGCGGGGGGCGGGGGGGAGTAGGGGCGCGGGGGGGGGTGGCGCGGGGCGGGGGGTGGGGGGGTGGGGGGGGGGTGGGGGGGGCGGGGGGGGGGGGAGGGGGGGGGGTGGGGGGGGGGGGGCGGGGGGGGGGGGGGCGGGGGGGGTGGGGGGGGGGGGTGGGCGGGGGGGGGGGGGGGGGGGGGGGGGGGGGGGGGGGGGGGGGGGGGGGGGGGGGGGGGGGGGGGGGGGGGGGGGGGGGGGGGGGGGGGGGGGGGGGGGGGGGGGGGGGGGGGGGGGGGGGGGGGGGGGGGGGGGGGGGGGGGGGGGGGGGGGGGGG
>NZ_PNCU01000132.1:0-313 GCF_005886915.1 Pseudoalteromonas sp. S3776
CCACGGAATACCTGCAAAAAGTAGATAAATATTGCCACTCCAACCTCAACTGGATGCATCATAAAAGCCTTCCTGAAAAGTTGGATTTTCTGCAACGGCAACATGAACAATTTATCGCACCAGGGGAAGAACTCAGTTTCAATAATCAGGGTGCCACTTTTGTTAATACCCATCGCTTGCAGGCTCTGCTGAAAGAACACAGAACGGTGTATATTTCCCAGGAAAAACACAGCTGCATCGTTCAGCTATGGGATGTCCCCCATACCGACGGAGCCCAGCAACTGATCGTTTATGATCCCGATGAAGGTATCTA
>NZ_PNCU01000133.1:0-236 GCF_005886915.1 Pseudoalteromonas sp. S3776
CCCAAAAGTTCCTTATGGCCTTCTGTGCTGACACCAAGGGCGACATAGACGGTTTTCTTGATGACTCGCTTGTCCTGGTGAACCTTGACCACGATGCCGTCCAGGTAGAGGATCGGGTACAGGCTTTCCAGTGGTCTGTTCTGCCAGGCCAGGACCTCGTCAAGAACGGCTTCAGTTACCTTGGATATCAGGGTGGGAGAGACATCTGCCCCATACATCTCTTGCAGCGCGTCAGC
>NZ_PNCU01000134.1:0-639 GCF_005886915.1 Pseudoalteromonas sp. S3776
AGTTCTTCCAGCGCTTTTTTTGGGTTGTCCGATGCCACTACATCTCTGACAGTGTCCACTAATGCTTCGGCCTTAAGGTGTTCGGTCAGGCAGCCTACAGGCATCCCGGGCTGATTGTTCTTAAGCCGGACTGATTGCTCTGGGTGCAGCAACAATAAATGCTCGCACAGGAGGCTCAGGATCACGCCACGCTTAGATCCTTCAACACCTCTCTGTTTGCTCAGTTTGTTCCAGCCTCCATGGGCTTTCCAGTCCTGAATAAAAACCTCGACCAACCACCTCAGCGAATAAAATCGGGCTATGTCCGCGTGATGCCATGACATATCAGAAGCCACCAGATAGCGGTATTCTTCTTCATCCTCATACTTGAGCGCAATCACGAATCGACGTCTGTTATGTGCCTTGACATACAAACGGGCAGATAACATTGTCACTTTTTTGGTTTGGCCTCCACGAATGATCAGGCGAGTTTCTACACCTTTTTGTCGAGCAAAATACTCTTTCACTGTCGTCTCAGAATTGCGGCTGGCCACTTTCTGGTTGGAGCGTAACTGGCTGACAATTTGCCCTTTCGTGGTGAGAGCGGAGGCTTTGTCCATAAATTCACCCGTTCCATAAAGCGCATCAGCCAGAACTCCT
>NZ_PNCU01000135.1:0-311 GCF_005886915.1 Pseudoalteromonas sp. S3776
CTTGTGTGGCTAACACAGAGGGAGTATTTGGATTTAAACCAAGCATAGATTTAACCGATGCACTGCCAAAAATAACTTGCAGCATTTTTTCGTCTGGGCGTAGGTCGTGCTTAATCGTTTTCACTTCGTAGTGATTTAGTTTTGCAAGTGCAGCAGCGGCATCAATTGCATCATCTTTATCGCCAAGCTAATCAACTAGGCCAAGCTCTTGTCCTAGTGAAGCTATCCATACACGCCCCTGTGCAATTTTATCAACTTGCTCTGGTGTCATATTGAGCGCATCAGCTACCACTTCTAAAAAGCGGCCATAC
>NZ_PNCU01000136.1:0-211 GCF_005886915.1 Pseudoalteromonas sp. S3776
CATGCTACTTGATAAAGGCATGTTTAAAGGTAAGCGTGTATTGAGTGAGCAATCCATAGCATTAATGCAAACCCCACAAACCAATAGTAGCATGATAAAATATGCACCTAAATCTGCGCAAGGATATAATTATGGATTTGGGGAATGGATATTAGAAACGGATGAGCAAGGTGTTTCAACTGTGGTTGCAAGCCCCGGCTTATTTGGTACC
>NZ_PNCU01000137.1:0-334 GCF_005886915.1 Pseudoalteromonas sp. S3776
CGACAAATATGTGGAATTGTTGACAGATGAGTACGAAAACGTAAATGAGTGGGAGTATGATAACCTTTCAAAACTATTGGCTCAGCAGCAAGAGTTAGAAAAAAAGGAATTCCTGCGTGAGGCTGCTGCGAAAGTGGTACAGGGTGAGCCTCTGCCCACACGAACTAAAGAGCAATATCTGGCAGAACAACGAGGTGGTGGCCAGTAAAAGGCTATGGTCTTTTAGAGAATATTGCATAAGACAGGTTTTTCCTCATCATGCATCCAGACAGGTCGTTCATGACCCCTGGGTGGTTCATACCGGGTCGTTCCTGATTTTCTGTCCAGATACAGA
>NZ_PNCU01000138.1:0-338 GCF_005886915.1 Pseudoalteromonas sp. S3776
CACTCTGGGTTGCGCCGCGATCACCTGTTCAATTTCACTGAGCTCAACTCGATGGCCGCGCACTTGGATCTGCGAATCTGTGCGACCAACAAACACCAGTTTGCCATCTGGCAGGCGGCGAACAAGGTCCCCAGTTTTGTATAGTACGGGACTGCTATTTGCGTGCTGTTTAGAATAATACGGGTTGGCAATAAAGCGCTCGGCGGTCAGTTCAGGCTGATTGAGATAGCCCATCGCCATACCAACACCGCCAATGTATAGCTCACCAGTGACATTACAAGGTAAGAGTTGCAAATCGTCTTGCAATACTAGGGCAGACATTCCATTTAACGCCGAGC